>CANJNY010000010.1 GCA_947475715.1 Prolixibacteraceae bacterium | reverse complement strand
TCCGGAAAGCTTTTCATATCGTTAAAGAATTTAAAATGAATACGGCTGCCGGCATTGGTGTTTTTGCCATCGATGGCAAAATGGTTGATGCACCTGTGGTGGCAAGGGCTGAATATATTTTGAAGCTGGCTAATGTGACGGTTGGATAGAAGGCTGCTGGCTGCTGGCTACTAGCAACTAGCTACTGGCAACTAGCTACTTGCGGCTGGCTGCTTGCAATAAGTTTCTGGCACCTTGCGTCTGGCGACAGGCAGATATTTCACTGGTTAGATAATCTCGTCTGTAGTTAGCCAGCCGCGAGTTGCCAGTTGCAAACCACTCTTTCATAATAAAATCGTATTTAATAATTAATATTTTCTCCAATGTTAAATAGTCTGGGTAGGGAGATTCCTGAATATATTGAAGGAATCGGTAAACTTGAACCATATCAGGGGGCTTTGGCAAAATTGCGAAAAGGGTGGATGGATGAGCCAACTATCCCTGCTCCCAACCGGGCTTATCTGCCACATCAAAGCAAGCTGTGCAAGACACTTGAAGATGCTATAATCCGGAGCAATCCACACAATGGGATGACCGTCTCCTTTCATCATCATCTGAGAAATGGGGATATTTTATTAGTTCAGACTCTTAATATATTGCACAATATGGGAATCCGGGAGATCACGCTGGCCTCCTCTTCCCTGAATGAGTGTCATGATCCGATTCTTCCTTACCTCATCGATGGGACAGTTACCCGTATTTTTTCGTCAGGTATCCGCAATCAACTTGGGCGTGCAATCGCTCTGGGTGTTCTCGAAATGCCTGTCGTTATTCATTCCCACGGTGGGAGGGTCCGAAGTATTCATACCGGTAAAATAAGGATCGATCTGGCTGTTATTCCCGCATCGGCTGCTGACTGTGAAGGAAATGCCACGGGATCTCACGGAAAGTCGGCTTTCGGCTCGATCGGGTATGCCGTAATCGATGCACGGTATGCTAAAGAGGTGATCGTTGTTACCGACAATCTGGTTGATTATCCCTGTATTCCACTTTCAATCTCGCAGAATTTTATTGATCATGTGGTTGTCGTTGATTCAATTGGAGATGCATCCAAAATTGCAACGGGAACGACCCGTATCACCAAGTCGCCAATGGACCTTCGGATTGCAAAACTTGCTGCGGATGTAATCGAGCACTCCGGGTTTTTCCTTCCCGGTTTCGCTTTTCAGGTTGGTGCCGGTGGCGCTTCACTCGCCGTTGCCAAATTCATCCGCGAAAAGATGCGTGACAAAGGGATTAAAGGTAGTTTTATGCTGGGTGGAATTACCTCATATTGTGTTGATATGCTTAATGATGGCCTCTTTGAGACGATTTTCGATGTCCAGTCTTTTGATGCAGTGGTGAGTAATTCGCTGTTGAATAACCGCCGCCATATTGAGATCCCGGCTGCCCTTTATGCCAATCCATTCAATTGCGGTTGTATTACCAATAAAATTGATGTAGTGGTCCTGGGTGCTTTGGAGATTGATGTGGATTTTAATGTGAATGTGATTACTGGGTCAGAAGGATATATCAGGGGTGCATCGGGTGGACATTCCGATACGGCATCCGGAGCAAAATTAACGGTCGTGGTTTGTCCTTCATTCAGAGGAAGAATTCCGATCATTAAAAAAAGGGTTCACACCATCGTTACCCCCGGCGAGACGGTTCATGTACTTGTGACCGAACGCGGAATCTGTGTCAATCCGCTTTACAAAGAGCTCGGGGAGAATCTGCGAAGAGCCGGTCTTAACATTAAGGAGATTCACGATCTGGAAATTGAGGTTGATAAAATAACCGGTATTCCTGGTCCGCTTGAATACACCGACAAGATAGTTGGCATTGTGGAATATCGCGATGGTACAATTATTGATGTTATTCATCAGCTTAAGGAGAGGCTGTAGGCGTTTAGGCTATTCGGTTATTGCTATATTTGCATAAATAGTTTATCCAGAATCTCAAATCTCAAAAATCAAAATTATTATTGTCAGGGGAAATGGTATTTACTAATCAAAGTTCTTCGTTACACTCCGTTCTTAGTAGTCACCCCTTTCCTTTGCTGCAACCATTGATAGCTGTCTTTGCGAGGAACGGTACTTAACCGGTGTTGCGACAGGAACATGATTGCGTTCATGTGACGAAGCAATCTCCTTTCATTGGCAGATCTTCACAATTCAGTCATGGGTAGGGTAGCGAAGAATCTTTTTTTTCAGAAAGTATCGATCAAATAGCCTAAAGCCCAATGGTCATAACATCTAACAGTCTAAATAAATAACTATCGAACCACTTCAATCCATATTGGACGCCCGCGATCACCGGGCTTATCTCAAGAGTCAGATTGCTCTTAAAGGATTACCGTCAATAAGTTTAACCCTTAATATTCCTGGTTATCCAAAGAGTAATCCTACGGTTAAAACCTTTTTCGATTATTGCCTGCGTGATTTTAACTATTTTCTAAAAGCTCAACTGGTTAACCTTTTTGATGTTGAAAGCGTTGAGTTGAGTGATGAGGCGGGAGATTTTTATCTTGTACCTTGTAATCCAGGAAATTTAACCCTTGATGAGATTAAGCGCCATTGTGAATCTTTTGAACAAACCCATCCGCTTGGCCGGTTTATCGATGCCGATCTGAATGATGCTCATGGAAATACTGTTTCATCGGGTAAATCAAAAATATGTTTCTTCTGCCTCGAACGGGAGGCTATCGAATGTCGCAGGGAGAATGCGCACAAACCTGAAGAGTTACGAGCGTTTATGTTTCCGAAAATGGAAGATTTTTCCCGGCAGCAATATGAGAATAAGATCGTAAAAAAACTTTCGTCACTTGCTTTGCAGGCTATTCTTGCAGAAATTTCCCTCTCTCCTAAGCCGGGTTTGGTGGATAAATTCAGTAGTGGAAGTCATTCTGATATGAATTACCAGACCTTTTTGAGTTCCACATCAGCAATTTTCCCCTATTTTTCGGAGCTTGTACTTGCCGGTTTTAATTTTGAAGATAACAATCTTTTAAGGGCACTTCCATTGATACGTCGTATCGGATTGCGCATGGAAACGGCAATGAATGAATCGACCCGGAATGTGAATACCCAGAAAGGGATTATCTTCCTGATGGGTTTGGCCCTTTTTAGCTGTGGAAAACTTTTTAGCCAGGGGGAAAGATTCAATATCATAGAATTTAGGGCAATTCTTCTGGGAATCTGCCGGAACCTGGTTCGAAACGAGCTTAAGGAATCATCCCCGGCAGGAATAAGTCATGGAATTGACATCTTCCTGAGCTATGGTTATGGCGGAGCACGTGCCGAGGCGGAAAGTGGTTTTGAAACCGTTTTTAAATATGGACTTCCCAAACTGGAGGGAGTTGCTCAACTTACTGATCAGCCATTGATTGAATGTTTTTTGGCAATTGCCGCAAATAATATGGATACCAATATCCTCTACAGACGTAATTATGAGGTGTTGACTCAGTTTCAGAATTTATGCAAAACAGCTCTGGGTAATTTCACTGACCAAAATTATTGTGCGGTCATTGATTATTGTAAAGCTGAAAATATTTCTCCCGGAGGATCAGCAGACCTGTTGGCTGTGACTATTTTTGTATGGTCGGTATTAAATACCAAAATTTTGTAGATACGTGCCGCGGCGCGTCTCTATAATGAAATTATTAATCTGGAAAAAATAAATAAATTAAATGACCTTTGAAGATACCGATTTCCGACAGGAGACCCTTGATCTTGAAAATCCTTTTGACCTAAAATTGGTTAAGGATTTTCTTTTAAACCTTGGGTTTGACTTTAATCCGGAGGAGGTGGAAGGTACAATGATCGTCTATAACTTACGGGGCGATATCGTAGGAACAGGATCCCACATGGGGCGAATCCTGAAATATATTGTGGTGGCTCCAGGATTTCGCGATACGACAGCTTTTGCATTGATTGTGACCTATATGACAGAGAAGTTGCTGAAGAGTTATAAACACACCTTCGTTTTTACGCGACCTGAAAATTCGTTGCCATTTACTGGTTTGGGATTTACCGAAATTGCAAAGGCTGAGCCTCTTTATGTCTTACTTGAGTTTGGATTCGAATCTATTTTTACCTATCAGGAATACCTTAAGAGTTTAATTGTTCCGGTTAAGAGTGATAATGTAGCAGCTTTAGTCGTAAATTGCAATCCATTTACAAACGGACACAAATTTTTGATTGAAAAAGCCTCGGCTGAAAATGAGGTAGTCTATTTATTTGTTGTTGAGGAGGATCTTTCAGCTTTCCCCTTTTGGATGCGGTGGGAGTTGATCCGCAAGGGGATAAGCGATCTGAATAATGTGGTGATGGTTAAGGGGGGGATGTATATTGTTTCAGGATCGATATTCCCTGCCTACTTTTTGAAGAACGAACAGGTGAATGATGTGATGCAGAAGCAGGCTGAACTTGATGTCCGGATCTTTGCCGATTATATCGTTCCGGTTCTGGGTATTAAAAAGCGCTATGTGGGGACTGAATATGCATGCAATACTACCCAGGCCTACAATTCTGCGATGAAATCTATTTTGCCGGAATCGGGAGTTGAAGTTATTGAAGTCTTGCGAAAGGCCATAGGCATGGGATCCGATAATGAACCGGACTATATCAGCGCCTCGAAGGTTCGTGAAGCGATTAAAACGGATACACTCGATCGCATCGTCGAATTCCTGCCCGATTCAACACGTGATTTTCTCTATTCGGATGCTTCTTTGGCAATCCGCGAAAAAATCAAATCGGGGAAGGGGAGGCATTGATTTGTTTTTCTTTAAATAAAAATTAGTTCAGCAGTGCCGGATTCATTAAGATTCAATTATATTAGTCAACTCTTAACTGCACTTTTATTACCTTATGTTTGAATCAAAATTGATCCTGCAAACTGATAGAATTCTATTGCGACCAATGATTTTAGGAGATTTGGAATCTTTTGAAAGATTGACTGCAGATCCTTCAATGTGGATTTATTTCACCGTTGATTTGTCGGTAAAATCGGAACTTTCTGACTGGGTTGAAACTGGACTCAATGAACATAAGAATCTTATCCTTTTGTCATTTACAATAATTATTAAATCTGTTGATAAACTGATTGGATCGACGAGCTTTGGGAATTTCTCAGAAAAGGATCAACGGGTTGAAATTGGGCGGACATGGATAGCAAAGGAGTTTCAGGGAACTGGCGTTAACGATGAGATTAAATTTCTGATGCTTAAGTATGCTTTTGAGGTCATGCAATTTGAGAGGGTTGAAGTCAAGACGGATGTATTAAATTTAAAAGCCAGGAGGGCTTTATGCCGAATAGGTTTCAACGAGGAGGGAATTCTTCGGAGTCACATGGTGATGACCCATGGCCGACGAAGGGATACAATCTATTATAGTATCCTGAAATCTGAATGGGATGCGGTGAAAATTAAGAATCAATGGATTTAATCAGAATTTATATTTAGATAAGTAATCCGATGCAGCGATATTTTATTCAACTTTCATACGATGGCACCTCCTACCACGGGTGGCAGATTCAGCCCAATGGTATTTCTGTTCAGGAAACTTTAGAAAAAGCGTTGTCAATAGTGGCGCGGGAAACTGTTGCTCTGACAGGAGCTGGACGGACCGATGCCGGTGTACATGCCTCTTTTTATGTGGCTCATTTTGATGTGGGAAAAGAGAATCTCGATAACGATAAAATTATTCATAATCTGAATTGTCTGTTACCTGCTGACATTGCGATTCAACGCATTTACAAGGTAGATTCTGAAGCGCATGCCAGGTTTGACGCAACATCACGAACCTATAAATATTTTATTGTCAAGGCTAAGGATCCGTTTCGTCGGCATTATGCAGCAAAGGAGGCAAGGGTGCCGGACCTTCAAAAAATGAATGATGCTGCACGCAGATTATTTAACTATGAAGATTTTACAAGTTTCAGCAAGCTGGGTACCGATGTAAAAACCAATAATTGCAGGGTCGATCTGGCTGAATGGGTTGACGAAGGGGAGAGGTATGTGTTCACGATCAGGGCCGACCGTTTCCTGCGCAATATGGTAAGGGCTATCGTTGGCACTTTATTGGAAGTGGGATTTGGAAAGCTGACAATTGATCAATTCTGTAAGGTTATTGAGTTAAAAGATCGTAATGCTGCAGGGGCAAGTGTTCCGGCAAAAGGACTTTTTCTGGTAGATATCGGTTATCCGCAACTCCTTGGCAACGGTTTATTTAGGCCTGTGATTTAGAGCTTAAGTTTTCTTATTCTATTCCCTGTTCCAGATTTCCCAGGCAGCCAGAGCCTGAAGATGTAACATCTCCAATCCGTTTTTAATTGTTGCACCACGCAGTTTTCCCTGTTTAAGAAATTCCGTAGTCTCCGGATTATAAACCAGATCGAACAATAAATGTTTTGGGGTAATCAGCTCAAAAGGAATCGCAGGACATCCTTCGATATTTGGATATGTACCTATTGGAGTGGTATTTACGATTATTTTATAACTCTCCATGACATCCTGATCAAGGTCATCGTATGAGATTTCTCCTTTATCTTCGGGATTGCGTGAAACCAGAATCGTATCAATATTTAGATTTTCAAGAGCTTTAACTACCGCCTTTGAAGCCCCCCCTGTTCCCAAAACCAACGCTTTGTGGTGATATTCCCTGATTAATGGTTTGATCGACTCCTGAAATCCAAGAATGTCGGTGTTATATCCATGTAATGAAACATGTTCTCCATTACGGACTATTTTGATTGTATTTACCGCTTTAATTTCTGCGGCTGAATTGTCAGTAAAGTCCAAATATGCAATTACCTGCTCCTTGTATGGGATTGTAACATTAAATCCAACAAGATCTGGATTTGCGTGAAGAAGATGTTGTAAATTTGCGATGTTTTCAATCTCAAAATTGAGATATTCTGCATCTATCTGCTCATTTGTGAATTTTTCAGTAAAGAATTTTCTGGAAAATGAGTGGGTAAGTGGAAAACCGATCAGTCCGAATTTAGGCTTCATTCGTGGAATTTAGCTATTGAAATTTTTCAATGAATTTCTTAATCCATGGTTTGGATTGAAGGGTGGGAAAATCAAGGAACATTTCGGTATGTAGGGAATAGTTCATTGTCAGCGCCTTATTCAGATAGGTCTTGGCAAGTTGTAAATTGTTGTTTTCTGTAAGGTAACCAGTAAGTTTATAAAGCAACTGAACATTCTCCGATACGGCACTCTCTGCCCGGAATAAGGTCTGAATTGCCAGATCTGTTTGATCGTAATGATAAAAGAAATCGGCCAGTGCAATCCAGAAATCGGCATTTGATTCCTCTATTTCAACCGATTTTTTAAAGGCGATTAATGCTTCCTCATAATGATCGAGTGCGGCGTTTACTTTTCCAAATGCACTCCAGAAATCGGCGCAACTATCATCCAGTTTAATCGCTTTTTTCAGGAAGATAAGACTTTCTGTAAGATTTTCCTCAACCATAAGCACCACTCCGGCACCATACCACCCATCGGCATTATTTGAATCTATTTGTATGGATTGTTTATAATAATGGTATGATTTTGTATACTCTTCAAGCTGAAAATAACACTCCGCAATATATACTCTCGCATCCGAAGAGTTTTTGTCAAATCGCAGATAGTCAAAGTAATAAATCAAAGCTTCTTCATGCCTCTCAACCGTTGAAAGGGTATTGGCCTTGTTGAAAAGTGCAGAGGCATAATTTTCATCGATTGCAAGGGCATAATCATAAGCTTCAATGGCCCTGTCGTACTCTTCGAGCCGGGTATAGATAATTCCAAGATTATACCAGGCTGATTCAGCAAATGGGTCAATATCAAGATATTCATTGTAGATACGAATGCTTTTATCGTCCTCGCCAAGTTTGTCATAGCAAAATGCCAGATCGTATAAAACGCTGTCATTTTTCGGATTCTCCTGATAGGCTTTCTCAAGGAAGTAGGTGGCCTTTTGATAATCAGTATTCTGAACGTATCCTGCACCGATATTGTATAATAATTCATCGCGGTCTTCGAAGGAAAATTTTTCTGCCTTCCGAAAACAGTCATAGGCCTTAGTTTCCTCACCCTGAATTGAATAGCAATTTCCCAGCATCAGCAATAATTCAGGATTCGTACTTTCGATTCCTGAAAGCATTTTAAGCAGGCTCATCGCTTTGTCTGTTTTTAACTGACCGATGAGCACTTGTGCCTTTTTGATTTTAACTGTTATTGAATGAGGGTGTTGCGAAATTGCAATTTCACAAGCCTGCAAAGCATTGGTTAATTGATTTTTGTCAATATAATGGTCTGCAATATGCTCAAAGTCAGCCACGTCAAAGAATCCCATCTGCTCTTCAGATAGCATTTTCTTGTAACGTTTCACAACTCCGGCAAATTCCTTGCTTTCGGAATTTTCTTTTGCCCCTTCCCACATTGCCATATTTCAATAATTTAGTTGCAAAGATAACAATTTGATTTATAATGGCTGATGTTCGCTGCGTAAAAGATCGTTTATCGTTTTTACAGGATTGAATGTAATGATCGGAACCTCGACAAACAAGGTGATCCAATCAGCCATCGCTCCATTCCATAGGCCTGGAAGTTCCTGTGCCTTGAGCATTTTGCCATCTTTCGATTTAGAGGATATAAATCCAGTTTCGGGATCTCTGTATTTTAACAGATCAAACTTTTCTCCTTTAAAATTACGTATACCACATATCAGATCAACCGGGTTGAAATGGGTTGAATGTTTGGCAATCTCATGTTGTCTAAGGTCATTGTTATCAATCTGACTACTTTCAACAACCTGAAGGGATACTGTCCCATCACTATTTTCGGCCCAGAATGGACCTCCTCCCGGTTCTCCCTCATTTTTCACCATGCCACAAACCCTTATCGGACGATTCAGTTTGCGATAGAGGTAATGAATCAGGGTCGCTTCATCGGCATCGTACTGTTTATCTAACGGTTCAATGCAAAGTTCCTTCTCTGTAAATTCAATAATCTCTGCCATTTGAATATTTGAAACTATCCTGTTTTCAAGAATTTCAAGATACCTGAATATTCGTTCCTGATAATCAGATAACAACAGGGCAAGAGCCATTTTGTACCGAACGGTCTCTTCCTTCAGACGATCAGGAACTACATTATCGATATTCTTCACAAAGAGTATATCTGCGGATATCTCATTTAAATTATCCAGCAAGGCCCCATGTCCTGCAGGTCTGAAAAAGAGTGATCCGTCAGTTAAACGGAAGGGATTGTTTTCGGGATCAACGGCAATAGTATCGGTGGATGGTTTCTGCTCTGAGAACGTAATGTGATAGGTCACCCCGTACTTTACCTCCAATGCAGGAGCAGCTTGTTCTATTTTTTGTTTGAACAATTCGATATGTTCATGCGAAACAGTAAAATGCAATTTTACATTTCCTTGATTGTCTGCTCCGTAAAGGGCTCCTTCGATCATATGCTCTTCTGCCGGACTTCTTGGACCCTCCAGGTATTGGTGGAAATCCAAAAGCCCCTTTGGCAGGAACCCATAATTTAAACCTTTTTCAGTCAGCAGGTAATCGATTATTTCACAATATTTGAGCTGCCCATTATCGACAAGGTTATTGCCAGGCGATGCAGAAAGCTTTTTGTAAAATGCAAAATCGCTGAGTCGTTGAAAGAACTGGTCAACACTTTTGAAACGATCTTCCCGGAGTAATTGTGCTGCCTGTTCATTCGAATGGGCTGCTTCGGCAAAAGTGTAAAGCGATTGAAACATCCTGCTTGCTGCCCCTGATGCGGGAACAAATTTAGCCGGTCGTAAACCCTCCTGAATTTTTTGAGTGAATGTTTTCACTGCAAGTGAAACTTTTTCTGCGTCCAAACGGATAATTCCGTCACCAATTGTGGCAGGTCGGAGCACCTTTAAAAACGGAAATCCTTTTTTGAAATAGGTCAACTGCTTTTCAATCTCCTCAAGATTACTCCCCCTGGAGCTGATTTGTTCTATGTCTCTTTTTGTGAAAATCATTTTGCCATACATTATGTGATAAAGATATACAAATGTTGAAAAAATGATACCTCAATTTAATTTTTATCAAATTCAATTATCAACAAATAGTTAATAGGTTTATGTAGTCTGTTTGGGAATAAATAAAAGTTAATTTTGCCCTTCCAGATCTTCACAATGTCAGAAACAGCAATCTATTCGTGGGGCCATACTAAAAGGTATAACGATTTTTCGACTAATTTCAGAAAATTGTTTGAAGGGCGTGTCCAAAAAATATCTGTTAATGCGGGCTTTACATGCCCTAACCGCGACGGTACCCGTGGCAGAGGGGGCTGTACTTATTGCAATAATAAGACCTTTCAACCTGACTATTGCGATATAAACACCCTTCTAAAGACACAACTTGAAGAGGGGATTTCATTTTTTTCCCGGAAGTATACCACAATGCGTTATCTGGCTTATTTTCAGTCATATACCAATACCTATGCGCCGGTTCCGGTCTTGCGGGAATTATATGAGCAGGCATTAACTTTTCCTGGCGTTTTAGGTTTAGTTATCGCAACACGTCCTGATTGTCTTAGTTCGGAGGTGCTCGACTTACTCGAAGAACTTTCTCAAAGATATTATGTGATGGTTGAGTTGGGTATTGAATCGATTGAAAACCGGACCCTTGAGAAGATTAACCGGGGACATACCTGGGAGGAATCTGCAAAGGCTATCGAAGAGACCGCAAAACGTTCAATCCACAATTGTGCCCATGTGATTCTGGGATTACCTGGAGAAAATCATGCGGATTATATCCGGCAGGCAAGGGTTATCTCATCTCTTGATGTTGAAAATATCAAGCTTCATCAGCTTCAGATACATAAAGGAACTGCTATGGCGCATGAATATGCTCAATTTCCCGATCGGTTTCACCCCTTTGGTGTGGAGGAGTATACCGAACTGGTGGTTGAATACCTTGAAAATCTCAATTCTCAAATTAGTGTCGAACGTTTTGTCAGTTCAGCTCCCGATAATATGGTTGTCGCCCCGCGTTGGGGATTAAAAAACTACGAATTTGTCGCCAAGGTGGAGAAACGGCTTAAGGAAAAAAGTACCTGGCAGGGGAGGGTTTGGGAAGGAATTAATCAAGAAGGAATTTAAGAATTAAGGATACCACATTTTAGATCTCCGGGATATTTCTGATGACAGCTTATTTTCCATTTTAATCAAACCTTATTTTATTTTTCAACCTTAGTAGATGGGATCACCACCAATAATATATTCAAACCTTATTACCTTATTTCCACTTCAGAAAAGGTAAATAAGGTTGAAATATGGGGGAATTCAATTGGCTGCTAAGGTTGAGGAAGAAGGGAAATAAGGTTTTTTACCTTCAGTGGCCAGTCGCCAGCTGCCAGTCGCTAGTTTACCCCTTCAAATAAAAGTTCGAATCCCCATAACTCAGGAAGCGGTAGTTGTGGCTCAGGGCATGCTTATAGATCCTCTTCCAGTCATCACCCAGGAAAGCGGCAATCAAAAGCAGCAGGGTGCTTTGAGGCTGATGAAAATTGGTGACCATCCCACTGATAACCTTGAATTCGTATCCCGGAACGATAATGATCTGAGTTGAACTCGTAAGAGCAGCCAACCGATGATGATGCAAATAAGCTGATAATGAATTAAATGCTTCGTTTCGCGAAATGGAACTTGCCGGCTCCTGATAGGGATCCCATTGGCCTACGTGCAGTGATTCAGGATTAATCTGTGGGTTTTTAATCACCTTACAACCGATGAAATAGAGACTTTCCAGAGTCCTGACGGAGGTTGTTCCGACGGCAATTATTTTGCCATTAAATTTTGCCATGCGATCGATGAGCTCCCTTGACAGGATAAAATGCTCGGAATGCATGTCGTGTCCGCCGATAGTGTCGGATTTTACCGGTTGAAAGGTTCCGGCTCCAACATGAAGGGTAACCTCTTCGCAATTAATTTTTTTCTTTGCAAGGGCATCAAAAACTTCCGGAGTGAAATGAAGTCCTGCGGTCGGGGCGGCCACCGAGCCTTTTATTTTGGAATAAACGGTCTGATAGCTTGACAGGTCAACCTCTTCCGATTCGCGATTGAGGTAGGGAGGAATAGGGATATTTCCTGTTCCTTCGATTAATTCAGCAAAACTGAATTCCGGATTATCCCAGCTAAATTCGATTTCAAATGAATTATTTTGTAGGGGCCTAATTTTCTCAGCCTTGAAATTTACCTGTTTCCCTGCGATGATAATAGATTGTTCCAGGATTTCATCCCTCCATTTTTTGAGGTTTCCAACGATGCATTTCCATCTGCAATGATCAGTCTGTGAGAAGGAAAGTGCGTAATCGGCGGGGGTTAGCGGTTCAAGACAGAAGATCTCAATTTTGGCACCCGTTTGTTTCCTGAAAAAAAGTCTGGCCCTGATTACCCTCGTGTTATTGAATACGAGCATTGATTCAACTGGCAGAAAGTTAGGAAGGTTAAAAAAATGATCATCAGAGATTACTCCATTTTTCCAGATCAGAAGCCGGGATTGATCCCGATCCTGAAGTGCATATGAGGCAATCTGTTCAGTGGGTAGCGAATAGGTATAATCCAGGATTGAGATATGTTGAACTTTATTCATTTGATATCATACATTAAAAAAAGCGAAACAACCTGCCTGACAGTTGCCTGCCGGTTTCTCAGTTTTACGGTGAATGAATGGGTACAGGAAAAAAAATCGCAGGCCTGTAAGCCGGGTTCTGTTTTTCATTCTATCATTTATCTGGGACTGCTGTCACCAGCAGCCTCCTGCAGCCTACCCCTTACGTCTTCCGGCCCCCTTTCGGAGATCGAAACCAGGGCGGGCAGCCCTGTGTTCCTAAGAACTCGTAATATATTTGGCCTTACAATCCATGAGGCGTACGGCTAATCATGTTGCCATGACTACCGGTGGGCTCTTACCCCACCTTTTCACCCTTATTCCGATTTTCATCGGGACGGTTATTTTCTGTTACACTACTGCGAGCTTGCACCCGTCTTCCCGTTAGGAAGCATGGCGCCCTGTATTGCCCGGACTTTCCTCCCCGACGAATCGGGGCGATAGAACAGCCTGCGAAGGTGCAAATTTACAAAATCAAACAGATAAGTTTGGGTCTGACAGTAATATTTTCACTTTTCTTGTTCTGATCTCTGTTTTTTAAGTAAATTAGCGTTTTGCTTATTTCTTTTAACAGCTGTTCATAATCAGGCTGTTAAACTTAACATTTTAAATTTCGTGGGACAAAAATTTATCGTTTCGGTATCGGAACATCGGCTATTTGGATTTCTTATTTTACCTTATCTGGCAGAAGAGGGGGAGGAAAATAAGTATCTTATAATATCAAAACGTATTCGTGTACACGATCTGGAAAGTGAAGGATTTTTTTTTACTGCGGTTCAATCTCAGCTGGTAAAACTTACTGAAAAGTATGCTGATGAAAATTTAGCTAAAAAATACAATAAAAAGGGGACTTTAAATGATTTCTATAAAAATGTTAAGTCCGAAGAGTTTAACAAAAAATTAGTTCCATATATTGAGGAGGTGATGGTTCGTTGCCTTGATTTACTTAAGGATTCCGGTATCCCGGTCTATTTTAAACGGGCTAAGTACAATAATATCTATGAAGATGATCTGATTGAGTTTTGTTATAAAGATACCAAAGCCGTATTTAATTTTCATAAATTAGAGCACGAAACGCGTTATTTTCTCACAATTCGTAATGGGAATAAAGAGCTTTCGTTACTGCATCAGAATATGGTAATGCTGGTTAATGAACCGTGCAGGTTGTTTTATCAAAATAAACTCTATTTTTTTGAAGATATTTCGGGTTCTAAACTGCTCCCGTTTTTCGAAAAGGAATACATAAGCATACCTCATAATGTAGAAGAGAAATATTTTCGCACCTTTATTTTAAATGCGGTCAAGAGTCAGGAGATTTCTTACTCCGGGTTTGAGATTATCGATATGGCAGCCAGGAGTGAGGCAATCTTGTCTGTCGAATCGGACCTCTCCGGAATGCCTGTTTTTATTCCTGTTTTTAAATATAATGATCAGCGTATTTCCGCCGATGATGACAGTAAAAAGATCGCCACTTTTGAGGTGATCGATGAGAATTATGTTTTTCGACGTTATGAAAAAGATCTCTTTTGGGAAATTGAGATAATCAGGGAACTTCGCAAACTTGGATTAACAGGGGAATCGCCGAATCTGAAATTAGAGACTCCTTCGGATGATCCAGAAGAGGCGCTATATAATGCCATCTCCTGGATTTCGAAACATGAAAAGGAGTTGAAGCAGCTCGGAATTTCAGTGACACAGGATCGGATGAATCACACCTATTTTACCGGTGAGCAGAGCATGGAATTGAAAATCAGTCACAGTAACGATTGGTTTGATGTTTTTGCAACGGTTACTTTTGGCCAGTTCTCCTTTCCGTTTGTGAGGTTAAGGAAGAATATAATGGGGAAAATTCGGGAGTTCAAATTGCCCGATGGCCAGATTGCTATTTTGCCTCAGGAGTGGTTTGCACGGTTTCAGACAATCTTTAGTTTTGGAAAGGCCGGTGAACAAGCTGTCAGATTGCAAAATTACCATTTTATGCTGTTAGAGGAATTGGCCGACGATCCTAACCTGGTAGCTAAAGAGAAAATAGATAAATTGTCCAATTCGGTTATTGCTGCTCAGGAAAAACCCGAAGGGCTTAATGCATCACTTCGGAATTATCAGCAGGAGGGATATAACTGGATGTATAATTTGTATTCCCATAATTTGGGCGGATGTCTTGCTGACGATATGGGATTGGGCAAGACTATTCAGGCTCTGGCTTTGTTACTGAAATTAAAAAAGAAAGATACGGCTTATCCCTATTTTGAACACCGCAAATCGGGGCAGCTTTCGCTGTTTGTTTCTGATGAACCGGATATCGAAATGGTTCAACCTGCATCACTGATCGTTTTGCCCGTCTCGCTGGTTCATAATTGGGAAAAAGAGATCCGGAAATTCGTTCCCTCATTGAAATCCTATGTTTATAGCGGTGCAAGACGCAGGGAAAAAAGCGTTTTGAACGATATTATTGCCAATTTTGATATTATTCTTACCACTTACGGCACTGTGAGAAATGATTCAGAGGAGTTCTCCAACTATGAATTTTTCTACCTGATCCTCGATGAGAGTCAGACGATTAAAAATAGTGAATCCAAGACCTATAAGACGATTACAAGTATCCGGTCACGACATCGGATCGTTCTGACAGGTACTCCAATAGAGAATTCACTATCTGATCTTTGGGCACAAATGAACTTCCTTAACAGGGGATTGCTCGGAAGTAAAAACTATTTTAAGGAGGAGTTCATCGTTCCCATAGAACGGGATAATCTAGCCGAAGCCAGCGAGCGTCTGCATAAGCTAATTCACCCGTTTATGCTGCGACGAACCAAGGAAGAGGTCGCTAAAGACCTCCCTGCACTTACGGAAGAGACCATGGTGGTTGAAATGACGCCGGAACAGTTTGAATTCTATGAAACCGAGAAGTCAGCAGTTCGAAATGTTCTGCTCGATAACTTGCAGGAGGATAAACTGCAAAAGTCCACTTTCTTTGTCTTACAGGCACTTACCCGATTAAGACAAATTGCAATTCATCCTAAGTTAATCGATGGCAATTCAACTTTTGAATCGGGAAAATTTAACGATATCATGGCTATGCTCTCCATTCTGGTCTCCGAAAATCATAAAATACTGGTTTTCTCCTCGTTTGTCAAACACCTTAAATTATTCGCCACCGAGTTTGCCAGGGAGCAATGGAATTATAGTATATTAACAGGTCAAACCGTTGATCGGAAACAGGTTATTGATGAATTTCAGGAAAATCCCGATAAAAAGATCTTTTTGATTTCGCTTAAAGCTGGTGGAGTCGGATTGAATCTTACGGCTGCAGATTACATTTTTATCACCGATCCCTGGTGGAATCCTGCTGCAGAGATGCAGGCAATTAGTCGGGCTCATCGTATCGGCCAGGATAAAAAGGTGTTTGTCTATCGGTTTATATCCGAAAATTCCATAGAAGAGAAGATTCAGCAATTGCAGGAAAGAAAATCAAAACTTGCCAATGAATTTGTCAACTCAAATGACCCCTTCCGTGATAT
The DNA here is from genome assembly GCA_947475715.1 of Prolixibacteraceae bacterium. Classification (GTDB taxonomy): domain Bacteria; phylum Bacteroidota; class Bacteroidia; order Bacteroidales; family Prolixibacteraceae; genus JAAFHB01. Next base: position 55,216 of record CANJNY010000010.1, on the reverse strand, counting down.
TTCTAAAAATGATGTGTTGGATCTTTTCGAATAAAAATGAAAAGGATGAAACCGGGCGGCTCCATCCTTTTACTAAAACTAACCAAACTAACTAACCTAACTAAACCTAAACTTATGAAAAAAAATGTATCACAAAGATAGCGGTGTAATACATAGTTTTCCAAATGTTTAGTGTTAAATAATTGTAAAATAAGAATGGGATTTCACGATCTGTTTTTTTAGGTGGTTCTTAAAGTTACCTGTTAAAGTTGAAGTATATGATAACTCATTATTTGTTTTTTGGTGTCACAGATGACCTGATCCGACTTATATTTACCTAAAAGATACAATTCGGAATATTAAACATTTGTTTACAGTCGTTTTAAATGGAAAAAATAAATATCTTTGCCAACTGAATTTTTTAAGTGTATATAGTTAATTCAATACAGATAATTAAACCTTTTATCCAATGCAGAATAGAGGACTGATTCGGCTTTTAGCCATTTCGTTAGCTTTAGTATGTTTTTACCAGCTTTATTTTACTTTCAAGACCTATACGGTTGAAAAAGATGCCCAGGCTTATGGTATTAAACAGGCAAAACTTAAAAACCCGGGTGCAACTCCCCTGGAGTTAGAGGCGCTTGCGTCAAAGAAGGAAGCAATTTACCTTGACTCGATTGCCAGTCAGCCAGTTTATAACTTCCTGGGCTTACGTAAATATACTTATCGCGAAGTAAATGAATTCGCAATTCCTTTAGGTCTCGACCTTAAAGGAGGTATGAACGTCACCCTCGAGATTTCGGTGGTCGATCTGATTAAAGCGATGTCGGGTTACAGTACCGATTCAACCTTTAATAAGGCGATTGCTTTGGCAACTAAAAATGAGCGGTCTAATGGTCAGGATGATTTTGTCACTTTATTTGGTAAGGCCTTTGAAACTGTTGATCCGAATGCAAAATTAGCTGCTGTTTTTAATACCCTTGATTTAAGAGATCAGGTTAATTTCAATTCTTCAAATGCCGATGTTATTAAAGTTATCCGTAAGGAGACCAATAGCGCAATCGATAACTCATTTCAGATTCTTCGTACACGTATCGACCGTTTTGGTGTGGCACAGCCTAATATACAGCAGCTTCAAACCAAGGGACGGATTCTTGTGGAACTTCCGGGTGTTAAGGATCCTAAACGTGTAAGAAAACTTTTACAGGGTACTGCAAATCTTGAATTCTGGGAAACCCATGAAAACAGTGAAGTTTATGAATACTTACTTGAAGCTAACAAACGTCTGCGCGAAATCAACGAAGCGACTAAGGCGATCTCTGGAGGCAAAGAGAGTGCTAAGCTGGCTGCTGTCAAAGATTCAACCAAAAAATCATCTGACTTATTAAGCGAAGTCAAAAAGCAGGGTAAGGACTCTCTGGCTGCCGGTTCTGCTGAGGAGATTGCAAAAAATTTCCCATTATTCGCTGTTTTATCTCCAAATACATCGCGTGACGGACAAATAATTCGTGGCCCGGTAGTTGGATATGCCCACAGCAAGGACACTGCTCAGGTCAGCGAATATCTTGCTTTGCCTCAAATTAAATCGCTCTTCCCACGAACAATGATATTCAGGTGGACGGCACAGCCAACTCAGAAAGAAGGTAACTTCTACCAGCTAATTGTCTTAAAGGTAACCAACCGTGATGGTAGGGCTCCTCTTGACGGTGATGCTGTTGTTGATGCCCGTCAGGATTTTGGTCAGAATAAATCCAACAGTGTTGTCGATATGAACATGAATGCTGAAGGAGCAAAAATATGGCAACGTATGACCCGTGAAAATGTCGGAAAGAGCGTAGCTGTAGTCCTTGATAATTATGTCCAATCATTCCCCACTGTTCAGGGTGAAATTCCTAACGGACGTACTGAGATTTCAGGTAACTTCACCGTTGAGGAGGCAAAGGATTTAGCCAATATGTTGAAATCGGGTAAAATGCCTGCTTCAGCAAGAATCGTGGCAGAAGAGATTGTCGGTCCTACACTTGGTCGGGAATCGATCCTAAGCGGTATGATCTCCTTCTTCGTAGCTTTCCTGCTTGTACTTTCATATATGATCGTATTCTACAGCAGAGGTGCCGGTCTGGCGGCCAATATGGCTCTGGGTGTTAACCTTATTTTCGTTGTCGGTATTCTGGCTTGTATCGGTGCAGTTCTTACACTTCCGGGTATTGCGGGTATGGTACTTACAATAGGTATGGCAGTAGATGCAAACGTTTTGATCTATGAACGTATCGAAGAAGAGGTCAGGGCAGGAAAAGGTGTGCGGCTTGCGATAAAAGATGGTTTCTGGCATGCCTATTCGGCGATTATCGACGGTCACGTAACTTCTCTTTTAACAGGTATTGTACTTTATGTTTTCGGTTCTGGACCTATTAAAGGGTTTGCTACAACCTTGATCATTGGTATTATTACCTCACTTTTCACTTCAATATTTATCACCCGGCTTATTTTTGAACGTTGGTTAGACAAGAATAAAAAAATCACTTTTATCACCGATTGGTCAAAAGAGTGGTTGCGTCATGCTAATGTCCCATTTATTCAGAGCCGTAAATTCTTCTATTATTTCTCCGGAACACTGATCCTTATTTCAATCCTTTCCCTTACTTTTAAAGGGCTTAATTACTCAATCGACTTCAAGGGTGGACGTACCTATGTAGTTCGTTTTGACCATGATATTAACGTTGAATCGGTTGTGAAATCGTTGGAGCCGGTATTTGGCACAGCTCCTGAGGTTAAAACCTATGGCGGAAATAATCAGGTTCGAATCACCACTGACTATAAGATTACTGAAGAGGGAGTAAATATTGACTCGGAAATTGAAAGTCTTTTGTATAAGGGTTTAAAACCTTTGATTGATCCCAATATTACAGAAGCCCGGTTTCTTTCAGATTATCAGCTGAGTTCTCAGAAAGTTGGCCCTACGATCTCTGATGACATTAAACGTCAGGCGGTATTTGCTGTAATCTTTGCACTATTGATTATCTTCCTATACATTGCATTCCGGTTCAGAAACTGGTCAATGGGTATCGGAGGTTTGGTATCTTTGGCTCACGATGCGATAATCCTGCTGGGTACCTACTCTTTATTGGATGGATATCTCTCCTTCTCACTGGCGGTAGACCAGTCGTTTATTGCTGCAATACTTACCGTTCTTGGTTATTCGATCAATGACACGGTTGTTGTCTATGACCGTTTGCGCGAATACCTTCATATACATCCTAAACAGGATACCTTAAAGACCTACAATGATGCAATGAACAGCACCCTGCGTCGTACATTCAGTACTTCTCTTACGGTTTTGATTGTATTGGTGGCGATTTTCCTTTTCGGTGGAACATCTATTAAAGGATTTATCTTTGCCATGTTGTTTGGTATCTTCGTAGGTACTTATTCATCTGTATTTGTTGCTACGCCAATCGCATATGATTCCTTGCCAAAGAACAAAAAGATCGTAAATGATAAGAAATAAACATTAAACGATATTCCTAAAAGACCCGGCCTCTAATAGAGCCGGGTTTTTTTATTAAAGGATCCAATTGTACAGAACATTCAAGGACAGAAATTTATATCTTTGTAAAAAAGTAAAATAAAATGGGACATATTATACTCTTTTTCAGTGGAGGTGAGATCATGGTGGTGGTTTTTTTCGCGTTGCTCTTCTTTGGTGCCGACGCTATTCCCGGTCTTGCACGCACCGTTGGAAAGGGAATGCGCGAATTTAATAAGGCGACTGCTGATCTTAAAAATGAATTTGAGAGCCATACCGCAGATATTAAACAGGATCTTACTAAAATGACGGATAAGCTTGAGAAAGGTGTGTCGGAGACAAAACGAAAGATCGATGAGGAGTTAAAAGAGTAATTGGCCGATTTAGGTGTATTGGCTGTTATTTTTAGTCGATTCATTTTAGTTTGTAGTTACTCTTATGTCGAAAGCTTGTGTAGTAAAATTCAAAATTCAAATAACAATCTTTATAGCCTATTTATTAGGCGATTGAGGTTTGTAATGGATGCTCAATATTGTAAAAATAGATTTGCAAGTTTAACTTTTCATGTTGAATTTTTAATTATTCCCCTGTTCTAATGCTTAAAGCCGAATTACTTGTTAAATCTTTTGGAGACCTCAAGGTTTTAAAAGGGATCTCTCTTGAGGTAAATAAAGGGGAGATCGTTTCAATTGTAGGGGCAAGCGGGGCTGGTAAGACAACTTTGCTTCAAATTCTCGGTACACTGGGAAAACCCGATTCCGGCAATGTGGTGATCAATCAGAAAAATGTTTTTGCTATGGGGGAAAAGGAATTAAGCCGGTTTCGCAATACGGAGATCGGATTTGTTTTTCAATTTCACCATTTATTGCCTGAATTTACCGCTTTTGAAAATGTTTGTATACCGGGATATATTGCCCGTCATAACCGTAAAACGGTGGAATCCCGCGCAAAGGAACTGCTTGATCTTCTCGAACTAAGCCAAAGACTGGACCATAAGCCTTCACAGCTTTCAGGTGGGGAGAAGCAACGGGTGGCAGTGGCCAGGGCATTAATTAATAATCCATCCGTGATATTGGCAGATGAACCATCCGGAAATCTGGATTCTCATAATCAGGAGGAGTTGTACCGATTGTTTTTCAACCTGCGTGAAAAATTTGGTCATACCTTTATTATCGTTACCCATGATGAGCATTTCGCAGGCATGACAGACCGAATGATTCATATCAAAGACGGGGTGGTAAAGCTCTGAATTCTTTTGCGTAGGATATAAATGCCGGTGTTATTTAAGTTTTCCGAATAATTTCCTGATTTCTCCCTTGTCCAGAAAGCCTGTGTAGATAAATGAAACCGTAAAATATGTAAACGGTTTTATGGTCTCCTCATATTTCGATTTTACCGGAAATATAAAATGAAAGGCGGGCTTCAATTCGAAGTTCTCATATTTAAGTGTTAGTGGTGCCGTTATTTCGAAATTTATTACTCTGAATTTGGATAACGTAATTGTATTAATTGTATAATCTGTGCTTATCGTATCTAATAAGTTCGAATAGTAATCCGTGAAGAGCAGATCTGCAGCGGTCGAACTGGTTACCGTGGCTTCAGGCTGAAAACATACCCGTCCGGTTTTAAATAGATTAAAGAGTTTGTAATCCCCTTTGAGACTGATATCGGAAAGTAACGTTTGCTCATTTCCGTACATATGATATAAGCTAGGTTCAAAGGTAATCCAGCCCAGATCAAAAATAAATTCAACACCATACATGTTCTGAAATTGATTAATCTCCAGTTGTGGTTCACCATGAAAGACCCAGTGTTCGTAATTCAACGTGGAATAGATCCATGAGTTAAGTTGCATTTCGTATCCAAGTGACAATGTCGACATCATTAACGGTGCGGTATATCCGCTCCAGAAGTTTGAACTGGCTTCAAAAGACAACCCTTTTCCTGTTTTATATCTGACATGAGGTTGAAATCCAAATTGTTTTATTCCATAATCCCTCCCCCAGAATACGATCTTACCTGCATATTCAGTTCCAACTTCAATGGTGGGTGAGATGTCAGCTAAAGAATCAATTTTATTGAACACCGAGTCTCTGTAGAGGTTTAATACATGACTCTTTAATCCGCTCTTGGTTATTGTCGAAGTTTTTGAATATACAGCCTCTGCGAAAATAAATCGTAAAAGCAGACAAAGTATCAGAATCGTTTTAGTTCGCAGCATAATACAATGTTAATTTTTTATCTTGATTTCCTATGCTCTGTTTATTCTCTGAACCTGGCAGGTGATCCTACCCATTTTGTACCCTGTTGAATCACTTCACCTTTCATAACCAGCGAAAGGGCAGAAATAGAAGAATTATTCTCCATTACCGAATCATACAGAACCACTGACATGCTCCCCAGATTGCAGTGGTTTCCAATCTTTAAATCAGACATCTTCATTACCCGGTCTTCAAATAAATGGGTTTGTATGGTGCATCGATGATTCAGACTGGTATTGTCACCAATAGTGACCAGATCGAATTCTGTAATTTCGGTGGTTTCAAAATAGACATTCTTTCCCACTTTTACCCCCATGAGCCTGAAAAACCAGGCTGCAAACGGCGTTCCCATCGTCATTCCAACCAGTGAAGGATAAACAAGACTTTCGCACAAGGAGTTAACAAGTTCGTTCTTCCATACAAACATACTCCAAAGTGGTTTATTGGATGGTTTGTATCGACCAATTAGTATTTTTTTTACAACGACGGTGAAATATGCCGCCGCTATAAAAAATAAGATTAAAATTAGAGGTGATACCGTGAAAATAAACAGGAGGCTTTTTTCTTTAAGTGGACCAAGCAGTAATAAGTAATAGAGCGTGATTATCAAATACATTATAATCGGGGTTATAGTGATCTTAATAAGCTCTATAAATCCTCTTTTAACATAAAGGGCCAGTGTGGGATTATAGGTTAGCTTCTCCGGGAATTTTTCGCTTTCCTGGCGTTGCGGCAAAAACATAGGCGGTGATCCCAGCCAGGAGGTCCCATCCTTAAAGTTGCTATTGGTGTTATGCGGAGCTGTCGACAAGACTCCGATCAGAACCTTACTCCCAATTTTTTCCCCACACGAAATAACCGCACTATTCCCCAGAAAAGTCATCTCTCCAATACTGATTTTTTTTATGCTCATGATTCTGTTTCGAACTTCAGGAGTTCCAATGGTAATCGAATCTGCGAGAAAACTTCCTGATCCTATCTCTAATAAATCGGTATTCAGCTGATTTACTGTTGATATTTCTGATTTTTTACCTATTTTAACACCGATAGATCTTAACCAGGCAGAGAGGTAAATTGTTGCATAGATTGACCGGAACATGGTCAGACTCGATCCAATCAACATATCTACGGTCCATTTCTGTATATATCGAAAGCTATAGATGCTGAAATTCTCCTCTTTGGATTTTCCAATAATCACCCATTTTAATATAGTGATCAGGGTGTGAAATAATAGAATGTAAATTAATGAACTTGGTATTATAGAAACCAAAGCATAGCCCAGAGTTAAATGTTTGGCAAACTCGTAAAAAATAATTGGGAAAGGGATCATTAAAATTAGTGGATAAATCATCAGCCCTATTATTGCCAATGCGTGTAAAAATATATAGATGGGATAAGGTAGCCCTTTCTGAGATAGTTCCTTAGGCTCTTCTGTTGGATATTTCATAGTCGTTTTTTCGGCAGGTGATCCTTGCCAATGTTCATTTTCAGGAATCACTTCCCCTGAACTAAGTAAGGAAAGTTCACCCAGAGATGAGTTATTCTTCAATTCTGAATTTTCTGAAATTACGGAACACGCACCAACAAAACAATTCATTCCGATGGTTATTCTTCCAATGATTAGCTCCCCGTTGTGAACATGGTACCCAAGTAAGTTGGCTTGCCTTGAAATACTGGAGTTTACCCCAATTTCTGTGAGATCAAATATCCGAATCTGATTGGAACCCATATATACCCCTTTCCCAATCCTGGCACCCATTAGTCTGAAATATAGATTTATAAAAGGTGTTCCGCTAAGTATTCCAACAGGTGCCGCGTCAATAATTTTTTTAACAAACCAGAACCTAAAATAATACCACCCCCACAAAGGATAATGTCCCTCCTTGAACCGGCCTATTACCACCCATTTTGCAAGGATCGACAGCACGATAAAAAATGCAAGCCAGAAGAAGATACCTGCCACAACGATCGCAATTATCGCTGTAAGACTTAGTGTAGTTTTGGTGATTAATATATATGGTATTAATAAACCTGCGGATCCTAGGATATATAAAAAGTAGAGTGAAAGAAGTTGTAAACCGGAGGTTAGTTTACGTGTTACACCCGTGGTGTTTTTCTGTGGATCTGTTTTTTGTTCTTCCGGCTCGTCAGCGTTCTTGCTAATATATTGAACAGTAGCCTGTTTTTTACTGGAAATGTAATCCGACAGTTTTGTAATAGTTCTGAATTTGTAAATATCCTGAACTGAACTGGTTCTGAATTTTATGTTTTTCCGCATTTCCGAGATCGTTATTGCCGCAAGTAGGGAATGGCCGCCTAATTCAAAGAAATCATCGGAAACAGAGATCTGCTGAGACGGAAAATATTTCTTCCAAATGGCATGAATTTCTATCTCAGTATCATTTTGGGGGGGTACTATTTCCCGGTCGTTAAACTGAATTTGGGGTTCCGGCAGTCTTTTTTTGTCAACTTTGCCGCACGGTAATAATGGGAATTCGGTTAATTCAACAAAAGTGGAAGGAATCATATAATCAGCCATTTTTATCCTCAAGGCTTGCTTGAATCTATTTTGGTCCATTTGGGCAGAATTTTCTTTTATGATAACATAGGCAATTAGCCTCTGGACCTTAAATTCATCTTTATTTAATACAACCACTGCATTTTTAACTTCTGATAAATGGAGAAGCTGAGACTCTATTTCGGCAAGCTCGATCCTGTATCCGCGCAATTTCACCTGTGAATCTATCCGTCCAAGAAATTCAATTTCACCTTCATGGTTCATCCGGACCATGTCTCCGGTTCGGTACATCTTTATCTCATTTTCACTGAATGAATCAATTTTCACCTGAATGAATTTTTCACTTGTCAGTTTCGGGTTATTCAGATATCCCAACGCAAGACCGGCGCCTGCGATACAGAGCTCTCCAGGAACACCGATGGCCACAGGGGATAGATGGGGATCCAGAATATAGGTTGAATAGTTTATGATCGGTTTCCCTATCGTGATGCGCCGACCGGGTGTAAACTCCGCGTAGGTTGCAATAACCGTAGTTTCTGTCGGGCCATAGGTGTTTACAATTCTCAAATTGGGGTGATGCCATCTTTCAAGTAACTCATGGCTGCAATTTTCTCCCCCTAAGATTAGCAAATGCAGCGATGGGAGAGGTCCTTGCATCATCGAAAGCATTGTAGGAACGGTAGATAGCACTGTTATTTGATTTTCAGAAATAAAATGGGAGAGCTCTTCTCCTGAATTCATTTTCTCCTCGGATACCGGGACCAAGGTCGCGCCTGACCGAAAAGCGAGCCAGATCTCTTCCACCGAAGCATCAAAGGCAGCCGAGAAACCTTGTGCAACCCGGTCGGTATGTTTTAAACTGAAAATTTTATCTTCTGCTTTAACAAGATGACTTGCGGAGGCATGCGATATTAAGACCCCCTTAGGCCTTCCCGATGATCCGGATGTATAGATGATATAGGCCGGCGCCTGAGCTGAAAGCGTAATCCTGGGAGGTGGTGTATTTCCTCCTGAATTTAATGATTCATATCCCTCTTTATCCATTGATAATAAAGTACATGAAATGTCCAAAGACCTTGGGTAGGATGTTTGGTTACTGATCAACAGTTTGGCATTGCAATCATTTAATATATAGGTTACCCGTTCTTCAGGATATGACGGGTCTAACGGGACATAAGCCCCTCCTGCCTTTAAAACAGCCAATATTGAAATGTATAATTCAGGAGAGCGGTTAAGCAATAATCCGACATAATCTCCCGGTTTTAAATCCTTCTTAATTAATCGTTCAGCTAAGTTATTTGCCCTGCTTTCTAATTGGGAATAGCTTATTTTCTCTTTTACATCAATGATCGCTAATTTGTCAGGGTATTTATTGGAGGTCTGCTCAAATAAATGATGCAGCAAATCAGGTTTTTTTATCTCATAATCAACCGGCCCCTCGCTATGGAACATTATTTTTTCTTTTTCTGGATTACCAATGTAATTTAGTTGACTGAGTCTTTCCCCTCTGTTTAATGCAATTGAATTTATAAAAGTTTGAAGATGGTAATGTGCATTTTTTAATGCCAGGTTGTAAAATCCATTTTCAAGTAATAGAATTTCAACGGTATAGGAATCGTGCAGGATTTTGGTTATTATTATCTGATGTTCTGAGTCTTCTTTATGGTTTTCCGGCAACCATCCGATTATTAAGACATCCCCTTGCGTTATCGTCTCAACAAATTCCCCATTGAGATGCTCCTTTATTTCATGTTGAAAATCATGGAATAATGATCCATGCGAAATCGTTTTTGTCATGGACGATATCGCTTTATTATTGAATCTGATATTAATCGTTATTGAGTCAGAAATATAACAAGCATATTTATTCAATATAACGATAACCGCTGATGTTAATATTATTGGAGAAACATCAGTTTTAACGATATTTTTATACTTCATAAGATATCAATATTTGATCTGCTAAAAATTTATTTCTCTTCCTTTATTTTATTCTTACCATTAGATTATGTAAATAATAAAAATAATGTTTATTGGATCTCCATTTTCATGGGCAGTAAAGCTTACCTGTTAGATTGTTTAAAGAATAATAAAACAAATGTTCCTAAACAGACTCTTAATTCTCCTAATTAATTATCATTGAAAAGTAGTTCATAGGGGTGAATGGTATGGTCTGTTATTATAATTTGGAGAGTCCTTAAATATTATAAAACTGCGTTAAAGGCTCAATTAACCAAATTTATAAAAAAAAATGAAAATATGCAAATACATATGGCAGGTTATTTAGCATTATTTCAGGATGTTAGGTCTTATTTTCTGAGAAATAGATCAGTGTACCCAATTTCAGAATAACCGTATATTTTTTGGCTACAAGTGTAGGCAAAATGAAAAATAATGGTGTTTCTGGAAATTAAAAATCTTTATTATTTTTCCGGAACTGGCCAGCTTGCTCTGTTGTCGTTCTGATAAAGCCCTATTTTGTCAAACGGTATTTGCATAAAACCATACGTTAAAGCCGGTGAGTTGGTATTTAATTGAAATTTTCCCTGTTCCGGATTTTCTTCATTTACAAACTGGGGATTAGCAATGATAGTGCTTTGGGTTAAACTATCGGCTACTTCTGAGGTTAGTGATATAATATTATCCGCTATGGTAAGATAGGGAAGAGCCCTTTTCTCAATTGAGCTTTTCCCGGATTTCGGATTTTTATCCCACATTCCACCAGAGCAAATATTATGGGAAATAATATTCCCATTTGGAGCTGCCGGTTCATTGTTTAGAATAGTTGCCAATTTGGGATATTGCGTCAGGTAAGGAGGTTGATTGTAGTTTATTCCTGAAAGAGTCCCTTTATCATTGGCCTCCCTGATCCAGGAATTAGTTAACTCTTTCATCCACCCTAATCCACGGGCATCTACATAGATGGATGGATCACAGTTGACGAAAATATTATTTGTTATCTTGTTATCTCTTCCTCCGCCGATCATCGTAGCACGGGTTACCTTATTAAATATGTTTCCCGTAATATCTGCCGATGAGAAACCATCGTCAAGATAAATACCTACGCATCCCTTTCCCTCAAAACCGGAAATGTTGTGAAGGTAGTTATAGCGAATGATATTTCCACGCATTGTCCAGTCCCTGCCGGTGTAAATAGCGCCTGCATCATTTGATTCAAAACAAACATCATCAATTTCATTCAGCTCGATTAAATGGTTGTTACCTAAAAATCCTACGGCCATATGGGGAACATGAGCAATTAAATTGTGACTTATCCTGTTGCCTGCACCGTTGATGTCAATACCCGGATTATATACCCGCTTTAGTCTGGCAATATGATGAATATAATTATTATCTGCAAAGCAGGCCGCAGGTAAAAGTGTTTTGCGATCACCGGCATCAATACGTATTCCTCCGGCACCAGCGTTGTATATATCGCAACCTTGAGCACCATTTTGGGCTCCACCTTTGATTACAACCGCCCAGCCTCCCATGTTCCTTATCGTACAACCTTTTAGAATACTATGATTGCAATCCTCCATGTTAACCGCTGATTCGCGGCATCCTTCAATGATTATTCCCTGCATGGTCAGGTATGAAACCTTATTCATCTCAATGCAGTTTTTATTCATAGAGATATAAGAATCTCCTTTTTCAATGGGTGACGGAGGATAAAAATAGAGTATTCCCTTTGTTCTGTCGATGTAATATTCTCCTGGTTCATCAATTTCAGAAAGGAGATTAAATCCATAAAACCATTGACCGGTGCGATAACCAAAATTATGGTAGGGGGGGACTACTTCAATAATTCTTTTCTGTGTGTCAATTTTGGCAATTTTATGTCTTTGCTCGCTCCAATCCCAGAACCAATAGCCGTGAACCCAGGGATCTGTTTCATTTTTCCATAAAGCTATCCGCTGATCGTCATACCTGATTTTACCCACCTTATCCCCTTTTGTCCCCCGAACGTCAATAGGATCTTCATTAAGCAATCCGGTTATTTTAATAAAACCTTTATTGGGATACCGCGATACCGACATTGGTTTATCGTTGAAAAATAGCTCCGCTCCATCCCCGGCAGGTGAACCGAAATCAGAAATTCCGGCTCTGCGGAGATCTGTCTGATAGATTTTATTACCAACCTCCGTACTGAATTTTTGAAGGGTCTTTTTATCGCTCACTAACTCCCATTTGGTCAGGCTATGGCCTCCGGACAGTCTGACCATGGCACCTTTCTCCGCCCGATAGATCACCTGTGAAAGGGAATCTTTTCCCCCATCTGTTGATGTCAGATTAATTGTCCCTGGGAGTTCATAAAGGCCACTCCCTACTTCTACAAGTATATTCCCCGCAGGATTCTTATTTGTCGCTTTCAACATGCGGATTACATCCCGTGCTTTCTCAATTGTTGCAAAAGGACCATCCCTCTTTTCCTTGTCAGGTTGCTGAAGTTTCCCTGACCAATTGTCATTCCCTGTTTTAGAGACATAGAGCTTTAATCCAAACTTTAAGTCACTATCCCGGGAAGCACACCCGCTTAAGAGATTCAATCCTGTAACAGCGATGAATAAACAACTTAATTTCAAAGTTCCTGAAAACAGGCGTATAAAGAATAACTTCACCATTGGTGCAATTTTAAAGCTTATAAAACAAGATGAAATGAATCATCTCCTTCAGAATCATTCAGACCAGGGATTCATTCGATTAAAGAGTTCGGCAATTACCGCATTATTTGCTGTTGCCCTTGCTTCGCTCATTCCAAAGGTAAGTTCTGTTTTTCCTTCTTTCAATTGTTGGAATATTGATTCCACAAAATCGCTAACCGGGGGATATTCATCGTGTATGCCTTTCCCACCAAGATCAGTATTCAAAGCTGGTGGGATCATTTCAATCACTTCTATATTTGTTGATTTCAACATGTGCCTTAACGAAAGTGTGAATGAACGTAAAAATGCTTTGGTGCCACAGTAAACCGAAACTTTAGAAAGCGGAATAAATGCCAATGCTGACGTAACATTAATAATTGTGTCCAACGATTCCAGGGTCCTAAAAAGTGTGATTAAATGAAGAGGAGCCAAAATATTTGTGGTGATTTCTTCATTTGCCTTTTGGTAAAAATTGCTTTCCGAAATGCTCATCCAATTTTGAATGCCTGCATTATTTACCAGCACATTTAAGTCACTATGGTTCTCTTTCACCCAGTTAAACAGATCGATGCGATCAGATTCAATTGACAAATCGCAAACTCTGGTAATCACGGAAGAAAATTTGTTCGCGACGTCTATTAATAGTTCTTCGCGTCTTCCGCAAATGATTACCGTATTATTTTCTTGAATAAATCTTTCGGTAAGTCCAAGGCCAATACCACTTGCACCACCGGTTATCAGGATTTTATTGCTCGATAAGTTCATTTTGTTCTTTTAAGATTATGAAGTGCAAAAATAGGTGATATTATCAATTTTAAAATGAAGCCTGATTTTTTTGATTCCATTATTCATCAGCTTTTAGTTATTTCGCCTGTTTCAAGCTATTTCAACCAGTCATTGCACAGAAACAAGGATTGTAAATCATCAGGCGGCTTTACGGAAAATTAATTCCTCCGAATTTATTAGCAAACCATCTACGATGAATCAAGATAAAATGATCAAACTAATTCGATCCACTTTAGCTGAATTATGACCTAAACGAGAAAACCGAACGAATGCGAATCCATCACTGCCGGATAAATATTTCAAATGGACGTATAAGAGAGGTAGAGGTAAAAAAGCTTTCAAAACACCTGGATTACTTATTTAAAAAACCTGGTAACTAGAGGATAGGGATTGGACAAATGATCAAATTTTAGGGGATTATTTGAAGGATTGTTATTTCGGAGATGTTTGGGAGACCAGAACTGAATGATTGGAGTGTATAAAGATCTTTTAATAATTTCATTGCTCCTTATTCCAGTTAAGTTCATGTTAAGGTAGAAATCTGTCAGCCGTTTCTGCTGTCGGAGCCATACAAACTGATCGTTGGCCAAATATTTTAAATCGATTCCTGGCAATAAGGTTGTAAGTGAAATCCCTGATAGGTCTTGGAATTAAAATAAATACATAAAACAGTTTCCATAATCCACCTAAGCCTTTAGCTACCAAAAGTCCCGCTGTAGATTTAATAAAGTATTTGTCGCCAATAATCAGAACGAACGTATTGAAATCTTCAATGGGCAAGTCAAAGTTTTTTAGTAATGCTTGTCCGCTTAGGGATTGTAAGGATGTGAATTTAAATTTCTTCCTATTATCTTTCTTAAGGACAAATTGAACAAGTCCATTACACAGGTTGCAGTAGCCATCAAATAACAGTACTATTTCTTGATTCATCAACTTAATGTGGGATTCTCGATTTATTTCGTCTTCCCTTTAAGGCTAAAGTTAGTATTATTCTATTCCCAAAAACAATAATGCTCATCCTTATCAACAAGATCTGCAAATTCATGGAACGTCTTAACGGTTAGTTCAGATTGATATTTGTGCCATTTTAGATCTGAAGGCATCCAGAATACATTCCGGTGATTCATTGTTTTTACAAAGGTCGCTTTGGCAATTTTACTGCGAAATATTGCCATAATATGCTAAAATAACGATTAAAATTTTTCAAATACGCCCAATCCGAACAGCGCAAAATCATATTTTACCGGATCTTCCCTGTCCATCTGCCTTAAATTAAAATCCAGTTCTTCGAGGGCTCTGGAGTCATTTTGATTTCTGGTTAACACTCCTACCTTTCTGGCCACATTGCCCGAGTGGACGTCAAGAGGGCATGATAGCTGGCCGGGCGAGATGGATTTCCAGATGCCAAAGTCGACACCATGGTTGTCTTTTCGAACCATCCACCTTAAAAACATATTTATTCTTTTGGCCGCTGATCCCCGTTCAGGATCAGAGACATGTTTAGCTGTACGTTCGGGATAGGGAAGGGTAAAGAATTTTTTTTTGAATTCTGAGATGGCCGGCTGCATCGAATCTTTTGTGGCTGCCTCTGCAAACACCGGTTCCAGTCCCCCTCTGGTGTGGTAAATATGTTTCAAAGCTTTTATGAAATAGGCCAAATCAATCTGGTTAAAGGTTCTGTGGACAAATCCATCAAGACGGTCCAGATCATCATCTGTATGATCCATAATAAATTCATAGGGTGCATTACCCATCAAATTCATCAGTTTGAATCCATTTTTCAGAATCATCGTTCTGTTTCCCCAGGCAATTGTAGCAACCAAAAATCCGGAGATCTCTATATCTTCCTTCCTTTGAAACAGATGAGGAATAGAAACCGGATCTGATTCAATAAACTGCGGATTGTTGTACTTAACAACCATTTCATCGAGGAATTCCTTTATTTCGGGGGCTATCGTATTCAAATTAAAATTATTTTTACCTTGGCAAAGGTAATTAACAAATGGAATTATAGATGGTGGGCAGGCGATATACAGACCCTGAACACACTCAGAAGGCGTTTATAAATCAACAAATGGGGCGAAATAATTGGTTTGAGTTTAAGCAATTCCGAATCGAACAGCAAAATACTGCAATGAAAGTGGGTACTGATGGTGTTCTTCTCGGAGCCTGGACTCCTGTAGGAGGTGCAGATCGGATTCTTGATGTGGGGACGGGGACCGGATTGATAGCTCTGATGGTGGCTCAACGTTCTGCAGGTGAGGTTGATGCAGTTGAGATTGATGTGCCGGCCAGCGATGAAGCTATGTTTAATTTTAAACATTCACCCTGGAGTGACCGGCTCACGGTTTTTAATGCCGATTTTTTGGATTTCTCTGAAGTCCATCCGGGGCACTACGATTTGATTGTGTGTAATCCCCCTTTTTTTGTCAACTCAATGAAATCGCAGCATAAAGCTTCGGCTGTGGCCCGACATAATCAGAAGCTCACTTTTAGTCAACTAATCGTTGGTTCCCGGAAATTACTTCATGATGATGGGCGACTTTGTGTGATTATCCCTTTTGAAAGCCTTTTGGAATTCAAAGAACTGGCGCGACTTTCTGATTTCTTCCTCCATTCCCGGACCGATGTATTTCCACGTGCTGGAGGGGCGCCTAAACGAGTTTTGCTTGAATTTATTCGTAGTCGTGCTTACCCCGGGCATACGGAATTACCAATACTTGATGAAAATGGGTTGTATACCGAAAAATATAAAGCTCTTACATCACCATTTTACCCTGCGTTTTAAAACATTCAGTCCATATTTGTGTTAACTTTACGATATAATTCTTAAATTCAATATGGCATCTTTCCTTCAGAATATCAATTTCTGGGCAGTCTTATTAGCTGCCTTTACCAAGGTGGCGATTGGGAGTTTTTGGTATTCACCATTGATACTTGGGAAAAGCTGGATGGCAGAAAATGATTTTACCGAAGCTGATTTCATGAAGGGGCATCCAATATGGCTTATGGCCGTTCTTTCGCTTACTTTTGCTTTTATCGCCGCATTGGCAATGGCTTTTTTTATTGCTCCCCAATCAACTTTTTTTTCAGGTGCAGGGATGGGAGCACTGGTATCTGTCGTTTGGATCTCCTCTTCAAAGGCGAATACAACGCTTTATGAGCACTATTCGTTCAGACATTATATGATCCATGCCGGATACGATATC
Organism: Prolixibacteraceae bacterium; assembly: GCA_947475715.1. GTDB lineage: Bacteria > Bacteroidota > Bacteroidia > Bacteroidales > Prolixibacteraceae > JAAFHB01. The sequence goes on along the minus strand of CANJNY010000010.1, from coordinate 38,291 downwards.
TTTACCTATACCCTGATGGGGGGGATACTGGGTGCATGGCATTAAATCACGGTAAGACCTGATTGACTTGCACAACATCATGACGGAGCGATAGCACGATCAAACCATGGGGCAATATTCCTGTTTTTAGTTTACTTTTTCTGTAAACTTCTTTCATGACCAGGCACACCATCTCCCCATCTCTCCATCTCTCCCTCCCTGTTTTCATCCCATTTAATTTATTTTAAAAAAATCCAAGTTAAGCTCCCCGTGTTTTTAACTTGCCGTTACAGATAATTGCTACTTTTGAGCCATACCTTCAAAACATACATTGATGAAGACTTTGGCACTATTGGTTATTCTTTCGTTGGGTTTCTTTGTTCAGACTTTTGCGATTCAGCTCTCTCCCGAAGCCCGTATTTCGTTGCTTACCTGTGATTCGGGTGATGAGATTTATTCCTATTTCGGACATAGCGCTGTCCGCATCAATGACCCTAAGTCAGGTATTGATTATGTGTTTAATTACGGTGTTTTTAGCTTTGATTCCCCGAATTTCGTGTGGCGGTTTATTAAAGGGGAGACCGATTATATGTTGGCAGGTCAACGGATGCCCTCTTTTATTGATTCTTATATTGAAGAGCAACGAAGTGTATATGAGCAGATATTAAATATATCACAAGCAGAGAATCAACTCCTTTTTGATGCACTGGTGGATAACGCTAAAGCTGAAAACCGTGTTTACCGTTACCGCCATTTCTCTGATAATTGTTCAACCCGGGTGCGTGATCAGTTTGAAAAATGTGTGAACCATCAGCTTGTATACGGTACTTTGCAGGATAAGAAATTGTCATACAGGCAATTAATTGACGGGTGTGTTCCTCCGGACAGTTGGAATGGTTTTGGAATTAAGATTGCGTTAGGCATTCCATGTGATCAGGTTACCAATTTTTCGCAGAAAATGTTTCTTCCTGATTACCTTAAGAGAAGCATGGCAGGTTCCAGAGTATTCAGGGAGGGGGTTTCCCAGCCTTTTGTATTGCCTGCAACAACGCTGTATAAAGCTAAGCCTGTTAAAGCAGGGTTCGATTTTGCCTCGCCGGTAATTGTAATAAATCTTTTTTTTCTTCTCGTCGGAGGGCTTACCTTCTTTGAGTATCGGAGAAAGAGGAGAATGGTATGGCTTGATTTTTTGATTTTTTTCTCACTTGGATTGGCTGGCTTTTTGCTTAGTTTCCTCTGTTTTTTCTCCACACTGGAGGCTACAGGGAGTAATCTAAACCTGATCTGGGCATTGCCGACTCATTTGATTTTTGCCGTTCTATGGCTTTTCCCATCATTGCGTACCAGACTTGACTGGTATTTAAAGTTTACTGCAGGGGTTGTGATTTTATTTTTAATTTCGATCCCTTTCCTGCCTCAAACCTTTCATTGGCTGATTATCCCACTGTGTCTGGTTGTCTTATTCCGGTCGGCCGGCGCTCTGACATTTGGCATTCAGAATAAATAAGGGTGATCATTTCGATTTGCGAATTATAGTATTAATTTATTTTCTGATGCTTTCCGGAGGTGAATACCATTGTGGTGCATCAATTTTATTTTGCATTTTGCTTTGTACAATTTTTATTTTTCATTTTAAACCCTTCTTTACTCGTGCGATTCTCTTATCTTTGCTTTAAAGACAATACTTTACACCAATTACTTTGACACAACAACCTAATAAATATGCAGAGACTCCTCTGATGAAGCAGTATTATGCGGTCAAGAATAAATATCCTGACGCGGTCTTGCTTTTTCGGGTGGGTGATTTTTACGAGACTTTTGGAGAAGATGCTATCAAGGCCTCGGGTATTTTAGGAATAACGCTCACCCGTCGTGCAAATGGCTCAGCCAGTTTTGTCGAATTAGCCGGATTTCCATACCATTCGCTGGATACATATCTCCCCAAATTGGTCCGGGCGGGTCAACGGGTTGCAATTTGTGAACAACTTGAAGATCCGAAATTAACCAAGAATATCGTTAAACGGGGCATTACAGAATTGGTTACTCCCGGTGTTTCGATTGATGACAATGTTCTTGAACACCGTGAGAACAACTTTCTGGCGTCAGTTCACATCGAAAAAACGTTGGCAGGTGTTGCCTTTCTGGATATTTCGACCGGTGAATTTCTCACTGCCGAAGGTTCATTCGAATACATCGATAAGCTTTTGAATAGTTTTCAGCCTAAAGAGGTGCTCTTCCAAAAGGGGAAAGAGAAGCTTTTTGTAGAACTGTTTGGAAGTAAGTTTTACACCTATAAATTGGATGACTGGATCTATACTGAAGATGCGGCGAATGATCGGTTGCTTCGTCACTTTGAAACGGTCTCGCTTAAGGGTTTTGGTGTTCAGGCACTTCAGTTGGGGATTATCTCCTCCGGTGCGATTCTTCATTATCTTGATTTTACGCAACATTCTCAACTTCAGCATATCTCGGGTCTTTCACGAATTGAGGAGGATCGGTATGTCTGGCTCGACCGTTTTACGGTGAGAAATCTTGAACTGTTTCACTCTCTGAATGAGGGGGCAAAAACCCTGGTTCAGGTAATTGATCAGACGATCTCACCTATGGGTTCACGACTTTTAAAGCGTTGGGTGGCCCTTCCACTGAAGGATATTCAACGAATTAATGACCGGCTCGACGTGGTGCAGAAGTTTTCGGAAGATGCTGAATTAAAGTTGACTATTGAGGATCAGCTGAGGCATATTGGAGATCTTGAGCGGATTATTTCCAAGGCAGCAGTTGGTCGTGTTAATCCCCGGGAGGTCGTGCAACTTAAAACGGCACTTAATGCGATAATTCCAATTAAAGAGGTTTGTACATCTTCCGGTAATCCGGTGTTGAAAAGGTTTGCTGAACAACTGAATCCCTGTTTTACAATTAAGGAGCGGATAGAACGGGAACTTTTCCCCGATCCTCCGATGATGATTGTTAAGGGGCACGTTATAGCCGGTGGCGTCTCATCTGAGTTGGATGAGCTGCGTGATCTGGCCTTTTCGGGTAAGGATTACCTTCAGAAAATGCAGGAACGTGAAATTTTGGCTACCGGAATTACCTCCTTAAAAATTGCCTTTAATAATGTTTTTGGTTATTATATTGAAGTACGTAACGTACATAAGGATAAAGTTCCGGAGAATTGGATCCGTAAACAGACTCTTGTTAATGCCGAACGGTATATCACGGAGGAGCTCAAGAACTATGAATCCAAAATCTTAGGTGCTGAGGAGAAAATCCTTGCAATTGAAACGCGATTATACGGGGAACTTGTTTCAGCCCTAATCGAATATATTCAGGCGATACAATTAAATGCAGCGCTTCTGGCGCAAATTGATTGTCTTCTCTCATTTGCCACCGTAGCTATGGAACACCGGTATTGCAGGCCTGAACTTAATGAATCAAAGGTTATTGATATTAAGCAGGGGCGTCATCCTGTTATCGAACGGGCTTTGCCAATTGGTGAAAAATATATTACCAATGACGTTTATCTGGATAACGATGATCAGCAGATAATTATCATTACAGGACCCAATATGGCTGGAAAATCTGCCTTGTTACGTCAGACAGCCTTGATTGTACTAATGGCTCAGATGGGTTCATTCGTACCTGCTGAGGCTGCAAGGATTGGGTACGTTGATAAGATATTCACCAGGGTTGGCGCTTCGGATAATATATCCCTTGGTGAATCGACCTTTATGGTTGAGATGAACGAAGCTGCCAGTATCCTGAATAATATGTCGGATAGAAGTTTGATTTTACTCGATGAGTTAGGCCGTGGTACCAGTACCTATGATGGGATCTCTATTGCCTGGTCGATTGTGGAATACATTCATGAGCACCCCAAAGGAAAGGCGAAGACCCTGTTTGCGACCCATTATCACGAATTGAATGAGATGGAAAAATCATTTGGGAGGGTGCGTAATTTTAATGTTACTGTTAAGGAGGTTGGGAATAAAGTAATTTTTCTACGCAAGCTTGTTGCTGGGGGAAGCAATCACAGTTTCGGGATCCACGTGGCCCAAATGGCAGGAATGCCTAAGAGTGTTGTAAACAGGGCAGGTGAGATCCTCAAGCAACTTGAATTAGCCAACCGCAAGGAGCTTCCCGCCAAACGGGTGAAAGATCTGGCAGAGATGAGGGAAGGTTTCCAGCTTAGTTTTTTTCAGCTCGATGATCCGATTTTAAAACAAATCAGGGATGAAATAAAAAATTTGGATGTTAACAATTTAACTCCGATGGAGGCACTCAATAAGCTAAACGAGATTCAGAAGATTATTGGAAAATGATGGTTTTTATTGCCGGCCGGAGTTGAGGGGCTGACTTGTTGGTGTATAAACAAGTCAGCCCCTCAATAAAATCAGACCGTCAATATTAGATTGTCCTTGCCACTTCCCCATGCATATGGAAATCGAGCCCGCTTTTTTGAATTGCATCAGTTACTTTCACCGGAACGAACCGGTTAATTGCGTGGAGCATAAACCATGTAAATGAACTTGCCCATATTATTGCAACCAGAAGAGCCACTGTCTCCTTTGTGATTAACTCGAATCCTCCTCCATAGGCCAAACCGTTTATGGTACCAGGGTTTATCGTTGTCGTGGCAAATACTCCGAGCAGCATGGTACCGAAAATTCCTCCAACACCATGAACACCCCATACATCAAGTGCGTCATCCCATCTCATCCGGTTTTTAAATTCAACTGCCATGTAGCAAACAATACCTGACATCGTTCCTATTAATGCTGCTGAACCTACTGTTACGTAACCTGCCGCAGGAGTAATCGTGGCAAGACCTGCTACTGCTCCGGTCATTAATCCGATAAAGGTGGGCTTCATTTTGCCCGTGTTCCACTCAATCAGCAACCAGGTAATCGCAGCGAACGAAGCCGAAACATCGGTATTGATAAAGGCTGCTACCGTAATATCATTCATGTCCAGTTCACTGCCTGCATTAAAGCCGTACCATCCAAACCATAATAATGTAGTTCCAATGGCAACCAATGGGATATTATTAGGTTCGTGTTCTCCACCTTTTCTTTTTCCAACATAGATTGTTGCTACCAGAGCTGCAAAACCTGCCGTGGCATGGACCACAATTCCCCCTGCAAAATCGAGTACTCCCCATTGCTGAAGAATTCCTCCCCCCCAGATCATATGGACGAATGGATAATAAACGAATATCTGCCAGAATATCAAAAAGAAAACATACGATTTAAAGGTGACCCGATTGATGATAGCTCCGGTGATAAGCGCCGGTGTAATGATGGCAAACATCATCTGATATGCAAAGAAAACATATTCAGGAAATGGTTTGCCATCCATCATCGTTTTGGGTGTAATCCCATTGAGGAAGGCTTTATCCAGGTTTCCAATGATCCCCCACATATCTGTTCCATTTGCTAAGGTGCCGCTAAAACAGAGTGAGTATCCGAAACTAAACCAAAGCACTGTTGTAAGTCCTAAGGAGACAAAACTCTGCATCATGATGTTGAGAATATTCTTTTTATTTCCCAGTCCACCGTAGAAAAAGGAAAGTCCTGGTGTCATTAGCATTACAAGGCTTGTTGCCAGAATCATAAAGGTTGTAACTCCTTTGTCAATCATAAAATTGGTAATTTAAATTATTTGAGATTTTTGCAAAAATACAAATAAACATCAAATGACCTAAATTTCATAGGAGTTGATTGAATAAAAAGGTAAAAAATTTGTGCTAATCTTAAAATATAGGGGAGGGGTGCTGTAAAATACTGTTTTTATAAATGGCAATTTAATTTTCCGGGAACATACACGGTGTGATTTTGGATGAATTATTCCAAAAAAATAAGTCATGCCAGATAATCCGGCATGACTTATTTTTTGATAACTTTAAAAGAAAACAGAGTTTTCCAGTGAATTTTATTTTATGCCATTCTGAACAAAGGCAGCTGCACTCTCTGGTGTATATTCGCCAATGATCATCTTCTGAAGAGCATTATTCATTAATTCGTCACCTGTGGGTGATTTTGCATTGAATTTCTCATCCATTAGGCGGATTGTTAATTCTGCGGTTGAGGCAGCATTAAACATCTTTTGTGCCAGGGGATTTTCGAGCGTTGACGTCCCCGGTGTGTAGGAGAAGAAACCAGGAAGTTCTGTCATTATACCGTGCGCATATTCTGAACCCGATACCCATTTAATGTATTCAAGTGCTTCGGCAGAATGTTTTGATTTTTTATTCAGACCTATCCCTGCATCAACCTGAAAGCAATATTGAAGTTTATCGCCTGCATTTTTAACCGGAGGAGCAAACCAGCCGATCATTGAGCTGCTTGCTCCAAGATTCTTGAGCACATTAATTTCCCATGAACCACCAATAAACATTGCTGCCTTGCCGGTTGCAAACAAAGCCTTAGAGCCCTCATAACCCATTGTTTTATAATTTGAGGGCATATACTTGACCAGCGAATTCACCATTTTGAATGCATCCAGAAAATTGGCATCTGTAAGCTTCATGGTTCCATTCATCAATCCTTGACGGGCTGTTTCACCGCCATAAAAATTTGCCCCAAGCCCGCAGAAAATCACGCGGTTTAATACCCATGCGTTATCTGCTGCCCCAACTGACAAAACAGTCTCCCCTGCAAGCTGAAGCTTATCGCAGGCAGCAATAAAATCTGCCCATGTTGCAGGCTCCTGTATCTGATATTTGCTGAAGATTGATTTGTTGTAATAGATACCGTGAGTTACGCCTACCGATGGCACAGCATATGTTACGCCAGTTGGTGTACTCCAGGCCTTTAACGGAACTTGTGGAAAGGAGGAGAGATTCGGGATGACCTTAGTCAGGTCGACCAGATAACCTGAATCGTACAGTTTCCGACCCTTGTCATATGACCATACAAAAATAATGTCCTCTGAGCTCCCGTTAGCCAGGTCAGTGCTGGTTATCGCATCATACTGAACCGGATCTTTCGGCTTGAAATTAATCGTAATGCCGGGATGTGATGCCGTAAAAAGTGCATTGATACGATTCATTCCATCAATGTCATCAATTCTCCAGCTCGTAAAGGTAAGTTCCACGGGCTCTGCTGTTTTCTTGCAGCTATTAAGGGCTAAAATTGTAAATGCTGCAATCAGAAGCAAAAGAGCGGGTCTGACGATGTAATTTTTAGAAGAACCAAAAATCATGGAGAAGCCTTTGGTATTTCTATTTTTTTTGTAAATGTTCATAATTTTTAAGTGGTAATTTAAATTTTATACTATTTTTATTTAATCTTGACAAAGGTATACTTTTTGCGCTATTGTGACATCTTATTAAATCACAATTTAATTTAAGTGATAAATTCAGATTTTGGATTTATTCAAAGATTATCAGCATTTTAACAAAATTACTCTAAACTCGTTGGGAAGATTTATTTTAAAAAAATCTTTCTAAAGAGCGTATTTACGGTAAGCTTTATTTCAGTCCGCTCTGAACAAAGGCAGCAGCGCTCTCTGGTGTATATTCGTCTAAAATCATCTTCTGAATTGCAGAGTTCATTAAATCGTCTCCTGTTGGAGATGTGGAATTGAATTTTTCATCCATTAAACGAATTGTTAAATCAGCTGTTGCCGCGGCATTAAACATCTTCTGAGCCAGGGGATTTTCAATTGTTGATGCTCCAGGTGTGTAGGAGAAGAAACCTGGAAGTTCTCTCATAATTGCGTTTGCGTACTCTGAACCCGAAACCCATTTAATGTATTCAAGCGCTTCCTTTGAATGTTTACATCTTTTATTCAAGGCTATTCCTGCATCTAACTGAAAGCAATATTGAAGTTTATCGCCTGCGTTTTTAACAGGAGGTGCAAACCAGCCAATCTGTGAACTGCTTGCTCCCAGATTCTGGAGTACAGTTATTTCCCATGAGCCTCCAATAAACATAGCTGCCTTGCCGGTTGCAAATAAAATCTTAGAGCTATCATAACCCATCGTTTTGTAATTTGATGGCATATATTTGACAAGGGAATTTACCATTTTGAATGCATCCAGAAAATTGGCATCTGTGAGATGCATTGTTCCATTCATCAATCCTTGACGAGCTCTCTCTCCACCGTAAAAATTCGCTCCCAGTCCGCAGAAAATAACATAGTTTAACACCCAGGTGTTATCTGCAGCACCTACTGATAAAACAGTCTCACCAGCCAACTTTAGTTTATCGCAGGCCGCAATAAATTCACTCCAGGTGACAGGCTCCTGTATCTGATATTTGCTAAACATCGCCTTGTTATAATAAATGCCGTGTGTAACTCCCACGGAGGGTACTGCATATGTTATTCCTGTTTTACTCCAGGCTTTTAATGGTATTTGTGAAAAGGAGGATAGATTTGGAATCACATTAGTCAAGTCAGTAAGATATCCGTCATCGTATAACTTACGACCTTTGTCGTATGACCAAAGAAAAATAATATCCTCTGCGGTCCCATTGAGTAGGGCGGCATTGGTAATAGCCTCATATTGAGCATCATCTTTAGGCTTGAAATTAATGGTAATATTAGGATGTGTTGCAGTAAAGCGTGCATTTATACGATTCATTCCATCAATATCATCAGTTCTCCAGCTGGTAAAGGACAGTACCACGGGCTCTGCTGTTTTCTTGCAGCTAGTAAACCCCATAATAGCAAACACTGAAATCGGAAGCAGAAAAGCACTCCTTACAAAGGAATTTCGTGAGGGACCACTAAGCCTGGATATGCCTCTGCTATTTGGACTGTTTTTGTAAACGACCATATTTAAAAATTACAATTTAATGTTGTATTCTATTCTTATTTAATCTCGCTAAAGATAAGCTAAAATTTATTCCTTACTTGTCTTCTTGTTACTATAATATTAAATAAGTGCTAAATATAGGTTTCAGATATATCCAATAATTATCAGTGGTTTAATTTTGATGAAACTCCTCTGAGACAAACTCTAAAACCTTTGGCAAGGCTGTACGCCAGTAATCCCAGTTATGCTCCCCATCACGGGTTCTGAATTCATGGGGTATGTTTTTCTTACGCATTGCAATGTGAATAAGGCAATTTCCCTCAAATAGGAAGTCATCATCGCCACAATCGATATACCAACGAACTTCTTTTTTTTGATCTTCACTCATTTTGTTTACCAGTTCTATCGCGTTGTGATTCTCGAAGTACGCTTTGATCTGAGCTTCATCAATGATCTCCGGATTACTCTTCTTTACCCCAGACTTGGCCTCGTCAATTGTTAATGGCCCCACATAAGCGCTTAATGGACAAGCTGAAGAGAATAATTCAGGGTGATGTAGTGCATACATCAATGAGCCTCCACCGCCCATCGACAATCCGGCGACTGCACGATATTGTTTATTTGTTCTAATCCGGTAGCTCTTTTCAATGGTTGGGATAAACTCCTGGAAGAAAAAGTCCTCGTAATTCCAGTTTCCTGCAATGGTGTTAAAATAGCCCATCTGACCGGTATCGGCATCGGGCATTACAATAATCATTGCAGTTGCTGAGCCATCTTCAATCGCCTTGTCGGCTATGCGCTGAACTTCTCCGAATTGTACCCAGCCGGTATGGTCGTCGGTAGCCCCATGCAGCAAATAAAGAACCGGATAACTTCGCTTTGAGGTTTCGTAACCTGCCGGAAGATAAATGGCATATTTCCGGTCACTCTTCAGAATTTTACTCGCAATGGATAGATCATCAAAAACCTTACCCGGCTGGGCTGATCCCAACAAGCTAAAACTGATAAGTAATAACGCTGACCAAAATGTTTTTTTCATTAAGTTTATATTTATTTAATTAATTATTATGGCATTTGTATTATCTGAATTAAAGGTTGATTTGCAGACAAGGATGTTTTTGCCTGATTTCGCACAATAACAAAAGTATGTTTTTGGGAAACCTTATTCCTGGTTGTAATATAAATTTTCAGGTCCTGGATGGTTTTTATTTTGAATCCGTTTATCTCCTGGATCAGATCGCCGGTTCTAAAGCCGAGTTTGCCCGCCATTGAGTTTTCAGGAACGTGATCCAAGGAAATTCCGCCTGAGTTAAATCCGACTCCAAAGGCCGACATTTGGTCTCCTGATGGTTCATTTAAAACGACATCCATCCAGGTAAATGCTGGTTTTGAAGCATCTATATTGGTTGAATTAATTTTGATTTCAGGGATTTTCGGTGTCTTGGCGATAGCTTTTAACGAGGTTTTTGTTACTCCAAATTGATCCATTGGAAAATTGTCGAAATTTACACCCTTTGCAGGGGAGTCCTTCGAAATTCTGAAATCACCTTTTTGAGCGTCCAGGAATAACGGATCTCCGGTTTGGGAATTTATGTCACATCCATTCCGGGCAAAACGGGTCCTTATTTCCTCTGCAGATACATAGAAATTATAATCCAATTCCTTTCCCCATTTCCCGTTGTCTGCAATTGTGGCATTCATAATTGCCGGTTGATAGGGGAGAAAGAGGATGTTATTCTTAAAAATATCGTCACTGTTGCTGTACCACACATGGGGATGTAAACCATTATTGATGATGATGTTGTTTGTTGCTGTCCGGTGATATCCCTCACGCATCTTCAGTCCCCCGTTCAACAGCAGATTGTTTGTAAGCAGGTATTGAGATGATCCGTCATCGAGGTCGATGTCCCAGCCATGATCGCATCGCCAGCGACTGTTTCTGATAATATTGGGTTCAAGCATATCGAGCAATGGTAAACCGGGGTCTTTTAAAACTGCAGCTACGGTTTCCACCACATCGGGTGTCCAGTACCTGTCGCGTCCCCATGAGTTAAAACTTCCATGATCACCCGTTTCTAAAACGGTATTGAAAACATCGCAATTCTCGATGATATGACCGCCAAAGGTTCCTTCATTGATGTTGATCCCTGCACGCGGCACATCGTAAATCGAACAGTGGTTTACCCTGATCTTATGCGACATCGAAATGTGGATCGGTGCTGTCTGCTTTTCATCTCTCCCAGTCAGGGTAATGAGGCAATCCTCGACCAGGCAATCTTCAGGAAAGTTATCCCCCTTTGGCCCCGGAGTTCGGTCTATTTGTTTATAATCCTGTGGCCCATAGGTGAATATTGGACTGCGCACTATTGCAGGATCGCCCACAAAGGCAATTCCGTTTGCGCCACTTCCATGGATGTAACACCCACTGATTGTGATTCTTCGGTTGTAATTATTTACAAATACGGTATTTCCCCCAACCTGATCGAATTCGCAATCGGTGAGGACACAATCTTCAGCTCCATTATAAATAACCGCTCCACCGCGATATACCGTCCAGTCGGAACGCAGCAGTTGTTCTTTATTGTCCATGAAAGTTCGGGCAGTATGTCTGAAAACAAACCCTTTCAAGTTGACGGATCTTACGGGTTTTGACTTTGAACCGCTGAATTCTATCAGTTCTCTAAGCCTTACGATCTCTACTTTTGCGGTTTTTAAATTAGTTGCAGGTTCCGGAATATAATATAGTTTTCCCTCGTTGGAATTAAAGAACCATTCACCAGGGGCATCCAGCTCTTCAAAGATATTTTCCACCATCCGGAATACCGGGTGCATTTTAGAGGGGCGGTTATTTTGCCATCCTCCCTCATAATTGAGCGTTCCATCCTCGTTTTTATTTTTAATAATCCAGTGCATATCACCCCATAGGGCAGAATGCATAGCATGAATATATCCACCGGCCGGGTTTTTCCACCGTGCAATTCTTTCTGTAGTCAGAGGATTATTCGTACTATCCGGAATGGCATTATGATTTAGTTCCCAGGTATCAAAGACATTTTTACCGCGAATGGCATTCGGGAACCGGGCCATTCGCTGACGGGTGCCATTGATGTAGAGTTGGTCGATGATGGTATTTTCGGGGAGTGAGGCCACGAAAATGCCATTTTCGAAGGGTTTCCACTGAAGCTCCAAATTGCTTCCTCCACTAATGATTGTTTCTCCTTCGACCTCCGCGGAATAGGTTGTTGTGGCATCGTTGCTCTTACTGTCATCATCAGAAAATAGTATCGGTTGAGGCAGATAGAAGGTTCCACGCTCAAAAATCACAGTCACTGACCGATCTTTTGGGATCTTCCGGGCCAGAATTTGTGCCATACCAAATGTTGCGACCGGTTTCTCTTTGGTTCCCGGATTCTTATCTTTTCCATTAGGTGAAACATAGATCTTTTGAGCTGTCGATGAGAAGCCTGAAAAAAGAATCAGTAAAAAAAGAAAAATAACCGGGTTCAGCGTGTGTTGCATTTTTAAAATGTGAGGTTAAATTACTTTCTGAATATTATCTTAAATGTGACCACCTGCCATTCCGGTAACTTTGCCGGTTTGTTGATTACAAGTTCTGAAGCTTCCTGTTTCCAGGATAATTTTTCATCACTTCCAAGCATCGATACCGATTCGATCGCCTTTTTAGTCAATTTTGAATTTTGCCCCAATGATTTGATCTTTATAGCTGCAGTGGGTGTTCCTAAACAGAAAGCGTAGAGAAGTTCTCCTTTTTGTGTAAAGCGGATATCCGCGGCGGTATATTTCACTTTTTCTTCATTGAAGTTTCCTGATTTGACTGTTTCTGTATTTGCGGGTTTCTCTCCATATAATTTCCAGGGGCGGGTGCCATAAATAGCTTCACCGTTTGCTGCTGTCCATTTACCTATTTCATCCAGGATCTTAAGCATGTCTGGTTCAAGATCTCCTTCGGGTGTCTGTACCACATTGATTAACAGGTTTCCGTTTTTACTTACAATGTCAACAAGCATCTGAACGATCTCCGTCCCACTTTTATATTTCTGTCCGGTGCGGTAATACCAGTCGCCAATAGAGGTGTCGGTTTGCCAGGGAAATTTGTTGATGGTGTCTTTCACCCCCCGTTCAAGATCTTCCACCCACATCCCTTGAGAGGCTTGCTTACAGTTATAAACGGCCTCCAGTTTACCTCCGTTCTTTTTGATATCTTCATTGTAAAAATGGGATACCAACTCTCTTCCAACATTTCCGAAAGGGAAATTGCTATCTGAATAAAGGAGATCAGGGTGATAGTTGTCAATCAGCTCTTTGATTGAATTTAGCCACTCCTGTTGATTCCCCGGATCGGTTGTTAACCACTCTTTGTCATTTGACGCTGCCTTTTTGTGATAAAGATCTTCGTATTTTGTATCTATTCCATCGTATGATATTCCCTTCATCGGTCCCTTTTTGTCTGCCTGGTGACTGGCCTGAAACCAGGTATAACTTGCTCCCAGGTGCTCGGATACTCCGAAGCGAAGCCCCTCTTTTTTGGCTGCTTTTTGCCAGGTACCTAAAACATCTTTCTTTGGCCCCATGTTGGCGGCATTCCATTTATGAATTTTGGAATTCCAGAGAAAGAAATTGTCGTGGTGGGTCCCCATACTCACAAAGTATTTGGCTCCCGTTTTTTTATAAAGTGCCATCAGTTTTTCCGGATCCCAGCGTTCTGCCTTCCAAAGCGGGATAATATCCTTATAACCAAACTTGGAGGGATGTCCGTAATGGGCAACGTGGTATATATTGTCATCACTTCCCTCTTCATACATCTGCCGGGCATACCAGTCTCCCTGACGAGGAACTGCCTGCGGCCCCCAGTGTGCCCAGATTCCAAATTTGGCGTCCCGAAACCATTCGGGATATTGATACTGTTTAAACGAGGCATCGGTTGGCTTGAATGTCTGTGAAAAGAGATTGCCGGAATTTAGCACCGCCAGCAGAAGTGCCAAAATTGTCAGCTTTGAAAATCGAAGGTTGTTTTGCATGGTTTTATTTTATTGTTTGTTTCTATTTGATTTATTTATTATTATGCATGAATTCTAAATATCATAATGTTTGTAAATTATAGAATCTGAGGCAGTTTTCCCCGAGGATCTTTTCCTGAGTCTTTGTATCGAGTTGTTCGATGTAATTTTTCACAATGCCAATCACATCGGAATAGCTTCCCCCCAGAAGACAAACCGGCCAGTCACTTCCGACCATGAGCTTGTCGGGGCCAAATGCTTCAAATACCACATCCAGATAGGACTCAAAAGTTTGCTGATTCCAGGTGTTAATGTCTGCTTCGGTAACCATTCCAGAGAGTTTGCAGTAGACATTTGGATATTGGGCCAGAAGTTTGAGGTCAGTTCTCCATGGTTCCAGAATTCCCTCACGGATAAATGGTTTGGAGATGTGGTCGATTACAAAAGGTTGATCCGGAAATTCAGCAACGAGGGATGAGGCATAGTTCAGATGTTTTGGAAAGATAAGCAGGTCGTAAGTCAGGTTATATTTCCTAAGTGCACTTATTCCATTTCTGAAATCCTCGCGGAGCATAAACCGGTCATCTGTTTCATCATGGATTACATGACGCACCCCCACAAGTTTTTTGTTTTGCGTAAGATCAGCCAGTTGATCGTTGATATCTGATGCGCAAAGGTCTACCCATCCCACCACACCGAGAATCTTCGGATTTTCATCGGCCAGTTGAAGCAGCCATTTGGTCTCTTCGATGGTTTGTCTTGCCTGTACAACGATTGATCCATCAAAACCTTCAGTTGATAAAACACCTGTCAGGTCGATAGGCAAATAATCTCTCCGCAGAATATTCATTGATTCGTCGATCCAGCCGTATTCGGCAGGATGATAGGTCCAGAAATGTTGGTGGCTGTCGATTTTCATAGTCAGGTTTAATCTAGTTCAACAATTGCTTTAATAACACCCATTTGCGGATCAAGGAGCTGAGGGAAAATTTCAGTTAAGGAATCAAACGGAAGACGGTGCGAAATAAGTGCAGCAACATTGAGGGTGCCACTTCGGATATTTTCCACCACCTGGTCGAAGTCTTCACGTGTGGCATTTCGGCTGCTTCGGAGTGTGGTTTCCCTTTTATGAAACTCCGGATGATTGAAACTGAAGGGCTCCTTCTGAATGCCAACCATTGTAATGCGTCCACCGTGTGCCAGAAATTCAAGGCTTCCCTCGATCGCCCGTTTATTTCCCGTTGCATCGATCACGGCCGTGACCATTTCGCCGTTTGTGATTTTTCCGATTTGTTCTGCCGGATTTTCCAATGCATTCACGGTATAATCGACACCGAAGTATTTTTTCGCAAATTCGAGCCGGGCATTATTCACATCCATTGCAATGACTTTTGCTCCGCTGATTTTGGCAAAAGCCATAACGCCTAGTCCGATGGGGCCGGCACCGGTTATTAAGACGTATTCGTCAGCCCTGATCTCTGTAATTCGGATTGCATGAGCGCCAATGGCCATCGGTTCAACCATCGCAAGTTCGTCGTAGGATAATCCGTGCCCGTTGATCAATGCATATTCCGGAATTTGGATAAATTCGGTCATTCCACCATCGATGTGAACACCTGCACCCTGGATGTTTGTGCAGCAGTTTGGTTTGCCATTTCTGCAGGCAATACAGGTATGACAAGGGAAATAGGGGATAAATGTTACGGGATCCCCTTTTTGGTATTTGAAATCCGGAGCAGGTTCTCCTGCAATTTCACATGCCAGTTCATGTCCGAGCACTCTGGGATAAGAGAAAAAAGGCTGAGTTCCTTCATAGGCATGAAGATCGGTACCGCAAATTCCGATTCGTTTTATTTTCAGGATTACTTTTCCTGGCTCCGGTGTTGGCACCGCTACTTCGCGGCGTGCGAATTTTCCCGGTTCAAGGCATATTATTTGTTTCATAAATAGGGAAGCATTAAATATCGGTGTAATTTATTGTTGGATATTTTTTTTAATTCAAGAACAAAGCGCCACCAAATCACTAAGGCACCAAAAAAGCACCAAAAAGTTCCATGTCGCAATTGGTTTTTGGTGTCCGTTAGGCTATGGATTGGTATTTTATTCGCAAAATAGGGATTTTCATCTAATTGTAGTTATCCTGATTAAGTAATATTCATCTTGCTTAATGAAGATTGAGATATGGATAGTTTGCGTTAATAAGTTTTGCAGCAACCATCTCACTCCAGAACTCGTTTGGAACTTTAGTCGTTACTGCTGCAATATTCTCTTTTACCCTATTGGGATCGGAGGTATTGAGCGCAACACTGATCACCCCGGGTGGTGTCATCCCGAACGAGACGCACGCCTGAGCCGGCAAAACCTGAAATTTCTGACAGAGTTCAAAGAACGATTTTCGCCACTCGAATAGGGCTCTGTTTACTTCGGTATCCGGTTGAATGGGAAGGTAATCAAAATATTGTCCTCCGGTTAAAAATCCGGCATGAAACACCGCTGAGTTAATGATGCCGATTTTCGCACCCTGTAGTTCATTCATAAATTTCAGCAGATCAGCCGGATGATTAAGAATGGTCATGCTGTTGGCAAACATCACCCAGTCGAGATCAACTTCGGGTGCCAGTGCACGGATGATTTTCCAGTTTTTTGCACCCACGCCGATAGCCTTAACTTTTCCAGCCGTTTTTAAATCAGCTAAAGCCCTGTATGCCTGAATGATCTGGCCAAACCGCTGAGTCCAATCCACTCCATCCTCGGCGGCAGCCAGGAATTCATCAGGGTCATGAACCGATACCATGGAGGGTTGATATTTTCCTCCAAGCAGTTTATTTCCTTGTTCCCAGCACTCCATAATCCCATCGTAGCTAATCCGTTGTTCTGCATCGTTTTTCAATCCGATCCATGCACCGGGTTCAAAAGTGGGTTCTGAAGTGGTCAGCGGTTTTCTGAACCAGCCAAGTTTGTTACTTATGATGACATTTTGTGGTGCCACACCCAGTGCCTCAAGATTTTCTCCCAGGACTTCAAGTGCAAGCCCTGCGCCATATTTCCCTGCCGAATCAAAGAGTGCCGGACCGTCAAGGTTGCAAATGCATTCACTCACAATCTGATGTTTGGTACTGTCAGGAAGTTCAGTAAAGAGATTTCCCAAAGCGCTTGTACCGAAGATCACTGATGGGATTCTTAAACCGGTATTGCCTAATTTATGATATTTCATTAAATAGTTATTTTAAATGTATAGGCATAATTGCAAGGACGGTTTGATTGGTTCTGTAAATTATTCGGTAACTCAATTGTGAGGCCATCTTTTTGCTCGTAATGCCAATTTAGAGATTCCTTTACCCCTAAAAGATAGATTTTAGAGTCTTTTTTTGGATTTACGGATTTCAGATTTATTTTTTTTCCGGGCCATTCAGAAGATATTGCAAACACGGTTTTATGGTCTTTCGTTTGGGTATAGCTTATCTGACCTTCTGTTTTTGTAGAATAGGTTCTGGTACCGTATATCCCTTCACCATTGACTTGCAGCCATTTTCCGATATCCCTTAACCTGTTTTCCTGAAGTTTTGGCAATGCCCCCTCTCCGTCCAGATTAACGATTAACAACAGGTTGCCACCGTTGGATACGATATTCACAAACATCTTCACAAATTCACTCGTGCTGATTACATTGTCGTTCGTATCCTGCCAGTTAAATCCAAACGATTGGCTTATACCCCTGTTGGCCTCCCAGGCATGCCCCTTTATTTTATCTAATTTATCATCGTTTTCATGAAATTCACTGGTGAAAATATCACCTCTTCTAAAACGCAGTGTTTTCCCCTGATCATCAAATCCGTACCGATCATTGACTGCTACCTCTTTTCTTCCCTGAGCATGGTTGTAGAAATAGGCAGCAATGTTATAACTCTGTAAATTAATTGCTGTGTCATCCCATTCTCCATCATACCAAAGAATATCAGGATCGTATTTATCAATAAATTCGGTAGCCTGGGGTACAATATAGTTTTGAGTAAAATCTTTAACTGCAATTTTGCCTGTTAATTTTTTCTCCAGGTCTTTGGTGTATGGCTTTGTTTTGCCTCCCCATAGGCGAATTTCCATAGCGCCATTTTCATTAATTATCGGGTATTCCCACTCTTCAACACTGAAATAAAATCCAAATTTCATCCCCTGTCCCCTGCAACTTTCCACCAACGGTTTTATTAAATCCCTCCTTGGACCCATGTCGCCGGCATCTCTTTGTGTAAAGGAGGAGGGCCATAGGCAAAATCCTGAATGGTGCTTGCAAAATGGGATGATATACTTCATACCTGCCTCACCAGCCATTTTTACTAAAGACTCAGGATTATAAGCACTTGCCGTAAATAAAGGGATGAAATCGTCCCTGTCAAATCCTTTCCCCCAATTCATTTCATGATATTTCACCGTCGCAGAATCAGTATACATATTATTCTCGTACCAATCCGGATACATGGGTCCTGAGCTTTTTTTCGGTGCCCATCCGGCAACCGACCAGAGCCCCCAATCAATGAACATTCCGAATTTGGCATCCTGAAGCCATTCCGGGGCTTGATGACTGTCAATGGATTCAGCGGTGGGCTTCCATTTCCCTTGTTGATTCACATCAGTAACAACCTTGTATTGTTTAGCTGCTTGTTTCATCATCTGTGTTGAAAAGTTTTCTTTCAAACTTTCCAGGGAATTAGTGTAATTTTTTGGTGTGAAATTTTCCGGTAATCTGTTCTGCTTTGGAGCAGTCGGTATTGAAACATTATCCTGTCCGTATCCCTGAATATTCAGGATTAGGAATATAATTACGCTGATTTTTTTTAACTGGCTCATCATTAGTTATTTAATTGTTTTAAAACAGTAACGATTCCCCTTAACCTGATATCTTTACAGGACGCCCCGATCATCATTCTGAAATCTCCGGGTTCAACCACTTTTTTCAGATTCAGATCGAGCATCGAAAGCATCTCGGGATTGATCACAAAACTTACTGTTTGGCTTTGGCCGGGTTGAAGGTGGATCCGCTGGAATCCTTTGAGTTCAGTAACCGGACGCGCAACCGAGGCAAATTCATCATGCACATACAACTGAACAACTTCATCGCCTGCAACTTTTCCTGTGTTGGTTACTTTGCAGGTTAAGGTGGTCGAATCATTTGCAGCTATATTATTCTTTGTAAGGTTCAAATCGGAATATTCAAAGGTTGTATAACTCAGTCCGTAGCCAAACGGAAAGAGTGGCTGCCCGGTGAGGTTGTTATAATCGTCGCCGCGACCTGTCGGTTTATGGTTATATACCAATGGAAGTTGTCCCTCAAAAACCGGGAAAGTAATGGGTAGTCGGCCCGCAGGATTGTAATCGCCGAATAAAACATCGGCCACCGCGCTTCCCCCATCTTCTCCGGGATACCAGACATCGAGAATGGCGGAGACATTTTTGAGCCAGTTGTTCATGGTAATGGCACTTCCACCGACAAGGATAACCACCATTGGTTTGCCGGTGGCTGCGATTTTATTGATGAGCTCTTCCTGGCGGCCAGGTAGGTTGAGATAGGCGCGATCGCTAAATTCACCTTCATTAATTCCGACAGTTACTACTGCCACATCACTTTTTTTAGCCAGTTCTACTGCTTTGGCAATCTCCGTGGTTTGGTCATTGATTACATTCGCATTCCAAACCAATCGGAAGAGTGCATTCCCTGCAGGTTCGAAGTACTCGATCCGGAGATTATATTCTTTGTTTTTTTCAAAGGTGTAATCAGCAACAAGTGTTTGCCGGCTTAGTTTTTTCCAGTTGTCGATAACTAATTTATCATTCAGGTAAAGTCGGTAACCATCGTTCCCGTCAACTCCGATTTTCAGTTTGCCGCCGGCTGAGGCTTTTAGTTTTCCGGTCCATCGGATGGAGTAAAAATCGTAAGCCAGCTTATCCGGATCGGGTGAGAAAAGCGTCCATCCAAACTGAACTGTCGGGTCGATTCGGGTAAAGATTGGCTTTCCTGCTAACGTTACGTTATCGAAATATTCACCTTTTAATCCGTTCACTGTTTTCCCATTAACAACTGAGGATAAGGATTCTGACGGAACGGTAAGATATTCGGTATTGCTTCGATCGCAACCTTTGGCGAAATTTATGACAACCTTCTTTCCCACCTTATTCTTAATGCCATCAAGCATACTCACCCGATTAATTCCAGGACCACAGTATCCACCTAGCCGGGCTTCAGTTGCGTCGGATCCAATCACGGCAATTGATTTAACCGACTTGGAGAGAGGAAGTATTTGTTTGTCATTTTTCAGAAGAACGATTGATTCTTTGGCTGCCTCCTTTGTTAATTGGCGATGGGTCACATGTCCGTTCCATTCTCCGGCAGCTTTAGGGTCGATGTAGGGATCGTCGAAAAGTCCCAGCTCAAATTTATTGCGAAGGACGCGTGCCACTGCCTGATCTATCACTTTGGGATCGATTCGTCCGTCATAAAATGGGGGTGAGAACAGTTTGTAATGATCATAACTCGTCTGAAAGATCACATCGAGTCCATTGGTGATTGAGTTGGCTGTTGATCCGGGATAATCCTTTGCCGTGAAATGGAGCACATTAGCACCTCCGGTAGCGCCGGCATCCGAAATCACAAATCCTTTAAATCCCCACTCTTTTTTCAGAATTTGGTTGAGGGTGTAGTCATTTGCAGTGCAAGGGCTTCCGTCGTATGAGTTGTAAGAAGTCATGACTGATCTGGATCCCCCTCTTTTGAAACATGCCTCGAACGGAGGGAGGTATATTTCGCGCATTAGTCGCTCGTTCCAGTGGATAGGATAGCTGTCGCGTCCGCCATCGCCGACATTGGCGACGTAGTGCTTTGGTGTTGTGATCACCCCCATCTTTTCAAATTCAGAGACAAAGGCGACGCCCATCTCAGACGAGAGAAAAGGATCTTCTCCATAGGTCTCCTCCGTTCTTCCCCACCGGACGTCGCTGGCAATATTTACCACAGGGGACAATATTTGCCTGATTCCTCTGGTTTTAGATTCGGTTGCGATGGCTTTTGAAACACGGTGCATCAATGCCGTATTCCACGTAGCTGCAAGCCCTATCGACTGAGGGAAAGCAGTTGCACCCTGTCGTACCAAGCCGTGTAAGGCTTCGTCATAAGCGATAATCGGGATTCCGAGTCTGCTTTTCTCAATAAAATAATGTTGCATTTTATTGATTCCCTCTGCGGTTTCTATAGCAGCTGCTCCGGGTGCATAACTGAGCATTTGTCCCGAGGCACTGGCACTTTGACCGGATGTACTAACCTGAAAACCGAAAATTCCGGGTTTATATTTTTCGAGATCTTCATTGAAATCACCGGGGATCATAAAGAGTTGCCAGAATTTCTCTTCGGGAGTCATTCTTGATAGTAGATCGGAAACCCGATTTTCTATTGCTACTTTGGGATCTTTATAGGGTTGGGCATGGGATGCTATTGCAAACAACAAAAACAAGAACAGGAAATACCGGTGCTTCATAAATTTCTGAATTTTAATTTTAAGATTTTAAAGATATTCAAAATTGCAGATATTACATGGGATTTTCAAGGCTGACATGAATTTGATTTCCCGCAAAGGTTTGCGCAATGCTTTGCGAAGGAAAAACATGTTTTAAAACAGGTCAGTTTTCTTGCAGGAATACTTAGCTTCAATTTATCTGAAGAAATACGAAGGATATGATGCCGCATTTCGATTATTAGTTAATTTCTTTAGATTCAAAAATAAAAAAGATGCCACCAAAGCACCAAAACACGAAATTTCACTAAATCTTAAAAATATCTTTGGTCTCTTTTGGGTGTATTGGCGTCTCCGATATAACTCTTTGGCTCAAGCAGAGACGCAAAGCCGCAAAGAAAAAAATAAAATAAATTTAAATGAACTACTCTGAACATCATTTGAAGCATTTTATATGAAAACATAAACCATTAAAGATTTATACATTAACCTTTGCGTGATTTTTTATTGTTATCTGTTGTGAGGTTGGGGTCGCGCCGCTCCCGATCACTTGGTGGCCAAAAGAATTTTTATCAGTGGCCATATTCAAAGATAAATGCGACATCTTTTTATTCTCATTACTTAGATGAACCGGAAATAAAAACTATTTTTGAATCTTTGATTGTCTGGATTTATGCGGAATTACGAGAGGGGTTTTCCCTAATCTTTTATATCCGTAACACCTGATGATCAAAAAGCTGAATTAACTAAGGATTTTCAAAGAAAAATCTGTAAAAACTTGATATGTTATATAAAAATGTCCTCTTTCTAATCACTTTAAGTTTAACAGTGACAAATATCACTTTTTCTCAGACTGCTTTTGATCAAAAGCTTGATTGTTTTTCGATCGTAGTTGGGAGAAAGGCCTCGTCTGATGGTTCTGTAATCCTTGCTCATAATGAGGATACCGGACTTGGCTCTGTGAATTACTTTAAGGTTCCAAAGGCAGATCATCGGCCTGGTGAATCTGTAATGCTTGAAAACGGAGGTAAGCTACCCCAATCGGAACATACTTTTGCCTATTTATGGATTAACAGGCCAGGGTGTGGCGTTTGTGATAGTTATATCAATGAATTTGGTGTCTCTGTAGCTTCTGACGGATGTCCCTCACGAGAAGAGAATCCGCAATTAAAAGATGGAGGGATCGTGTTTTGGCTCAGAAGGATTGTTGCAGAAAGAGCCAGAACTGCGAGGGAAGGGATCAAAATAGCAGGAAAACTTATTGATGAATTTGGTTATGCATCTTCCGGAAGATCTTATGTTATTGCTGATTCAAATGAAGGATGGATTCTTTCTGTAGTGAACGGAAAACATTGGATAGCCCATAAAGTTCCGGATAATCAGGTTGCAATAGTTGCCAATTGCTATACGCTACAGGATATTGATTTAAAGGATACTGTTAATTTTATAGGATCATCTGATCTTGTGGATTACGCTATCAGTCAGGGATGGTATAATCCAAGCCGTGACGGAATTTTTCGTTTCGCACGAAGTTACTCCAACCCTGGTTCACTCGTTCATCCGGGAAATACCTGTCGTATGTGGCGGGGCGCCCAACTTGTTTCTGGCAGGAACCTGGACTCTACAGGTGAATTTCCATTTGCAGTTACTCCAACTAAGAAATTAACGATTCAGGATATTATGTTGGTATTAAGGGATCATTATGAAGGGACACCACTGGATAAATCGCTTCATTATACTCTTGGTAATCCGCATCAAATGAATGAAGCTACCATATGCGCAGGGGGAACCCAGTATAGTTTTGTCGCTCATCTGCGAAATTGGCTGCCTGTTGAAATCGGCCCAATTGTTTGGATTGCTCCATATCGGCCCGATGTACAGGCCTATTGTCCCTGGTACCCGAGTGTGAATTCGATTCCAGCCATCTATGCCTATGGGGATTCTGAATCTGCATTAAAAACCCAAATGGATCCACCGGTTTCAGCGAATGAACGAGGCAATGGAGAGGCTTTCTGCACCTATGTTTCGCTTTTTAAAAAGATCGATCACAATTATGGGAAGTTTATTGTGCCCGTACAAAATAGCTGGAAGTCATTTGAAAGTAAGTCTTTTAGAAAACAGGATAAGTTTGAAAAAAGATTGCTCAAAAAATATTCCCATGATGCTCCCAAACTAATTAAATTAATTTCAAGTCATACCGGTAAAATTGCTGTTGAAATAGCCAATAAAACAGATCAAATATATAAGACTCTGTAGTCTCTTAATTGCCAGGTTAGCAAAACAATAAATACGAATAATTTATGAAATCAAATTTAGTATTAAGATTCTGGTTATTACTCATTCTGCTGACCGCAGGATCACTGGCAAGAGCTACAAACAATAGAGGTTCCGCACTGGTTGGCTTACGCAAATGTATGGATAGCTATTTGCGCGATGCCTCTATTTGTGTTGGACTTGATAATAGCTGGTACCTTACAGGAACTACTGATCCACCAAAAGGAATTCAAATATGGAAGTCAAGTGATCATATCTCCTGGCAGTCGCTCGGTATTGTATGGAAACCAGGCGGTAGTCCCTGGCACAAACCATATGTTGAACAAGGAAGACCTTTATGGGCTCCCGAGATTCATTTCATAAATGGAACATACTGGTTAACCTACAGCATGCCTGGCTGGAGTTCAAAGGATCCCGGATTCTACGACCCGGCGCACAGTGGTTGTGGCTTGCTTAAAAGTAGCTCTGGTAAACCGGAAGGGCCTTATGTTGACATGCAACCTAATGAAAGGCTGGGTGATGAGATTGACGCTTCGCTTTTTCAGGATGATGATGGCTCGGTCTATTATCTTTGGCATAGCGGCAAAATAGCAAAAATGAAACCCGATATGAGCGGTTTGGCAGAATCGTACCATTGGCTAAAACCTGTCGTTTCGGATCCTGATCCTCAGCACCACTCCGGACTGTGCCCACTTATTTTCGGAAAGGATTCTTTAACTCATATTGGTTATGAAGGGGTATTTATGTTCAAAACCAATGGGCTCTATTATTTGTGCGGATCAGATCATGGGGAAGGTGGACGTTATAGCTGTTATGTCTCGACATCACGAAATATCTATGGTCCCTACAGTGCACGCTATGAGGCTCTGCCATACTGTGGTCACAATACGTTTTTTCAGGATGAGAATAAGCAGTGGTGGTCCACTTTTTTTGGAAATGACGGAATTCCATGGCGTGAGCAGCCAGGTATTCTTCCGGTAACCATCAATTCTGATACGGGTATCCTTAGCGGAAAGGATGAATAAGAATAAACGACATTTCCCGTTGAGTCAAGTATGAAATTTCATTTTGTCACATAGATAAGTAATAGGAATAATTTAGTGTCGTACTTTATGAACTATAAGAATCTTGACTTTGAAATTCTAAAACTTTGCTTCTCCTATACAACTCTTTTTTAATTACTTAATTATTAAGGCTTAAAAGATGTCATGATTTAGCATTGCCTGGTTCGACTTCTGATTTCTATTTCTGGAAAAAGTTCTGCCTATTAAATTTAAATATCTGACTTTAGATATTTAAAGGTGCAGCGCACCGTTTATATTTAATGAACAGGGATAAAATGTTATCGAACAAGGTAACTGCAGATCTATCTACCCTCCGATATTGACGGCGATGGCCAGGTTTCGGTGGTTGATTTTTCCAAATGGGCGACCAACTTTGGAATGCAGACTGTAGCACCATTTCGTTTATCAGTCATTAAAGGATTGGAGATTAATCAGCATATAAGATACAAGAGTCAGGTGCCCGGACGATGAACCGATGTTGTACTCAAAGTTCAGAATCTGAGTCTCCGTCCCAGAGTGGATGGGATATTTTCGAGCGAGCCTCTTTCTTTTTTAGTATTATTCTTAATAAATAAGCTATTTCCAAAAATATCTGTTTTGAGATTGGATTTTCACAACTCACGATTAATTAGCGTGAGAAAACTTGTTATGTAGGAGGATAAACGTTCAGATAAAATTTTAATTGAAATTAGGGTCGGTTTTACTTCACATCCTTTGGCAATAAATAGGGTCTGCATAATAACTGTAAATTATACCGTGACCAGCAATAGTTGCAGAACCACTGTTACAAAAGCGGTAACCGGGAGGTTTCACTGTATCGTCTGCGTTTGTTAAGCAGGGAACTGTCAATGTGGTTTATACGGGACCAAGTGTAACAGATGTTACATATGTCTCGAGTTATTCCGGTGTTGGGGCTAGTATATCTGGAACTACCAATTCGGTGAAGATTAGCTTTTCAGCTACAGCTACTTCCGTAACACTGAATGTTTCTGCATCGAACGGTTGCGGAACCAGTACTACACACACAATGGCCATTATCCTCAATAATAATGGCACCAAATCGGATACCCTGGTGGTGATTAATCCACCGGTAAACCCTGCAGCGCTTGATCTGACCAATGAGTTTAAGGTCTATCCCGAATCCGGCAAACGGCCCGGTGATCTTCGGGTTCCGTATTGGTGAGAATGCTCACGTTAAACTCGATATCTTCTCGATGAACGGATCACGTGTAGCTCGGGTCTATGAGGGAGATGTGGAAGCAGGAATACCGCAGACAGCGCTTTTGGAACAATACCTGTCGATGGGATTATATCCATTTGTGTTACAATACAATGGTGAAATTATTACGTTTAAAATGGCGGTTAGGCATTGATAATGAATTAATGGTTAATGCGATAATGGTTAATCGAATAATGGTAAATGGTTATTAGGCGGGGCGGAAGAATTTGATTTGACCGATTTAATTTTCCGCGAATTGCATTCGCGGAGTAATCATTCACTGCAGGTATATGAACGATTTATATACGCATACAAAATATAGAATCGGTATTGCTTTGGTGGTCCAATTTGGTATAATAAATGGGCGAATGCAATTCGCCAGTCCCGCTCATCTGATTCAATGGCTTACTATGTTTTTTGTGAATCTTTGTACTGATCAGGAATTTGCAGGATTCTGATAATATGTTATCTAGCCAGGCAATTTGATTGTTCGGCTAAGTGATGGTCGTTAGGCTGCGGTAGAAGTGAAATTAGGAAATAAGCTAAAGAAGGAAGCCGCTCAAAATTTGCTGGTGCCATAAGCAAAAAAAATTAACTATTTTAGTACTCAAATTCCAGTGCATTAAAATGGGATTTTAAACGTCGATCTCTGTAAATCCATTTTACTGTTAATCGATTTTGATATTCAGGATCAGACACGACTTTGCAATTAAAACATCTAATTATTAAATACTTAATGAACTCTAAAATGAAAAATCGAATAATCACTTTTTTTTTGAGCCTGGGGACCCTTATTATGCTTTCGTTTACCCCTTCAGAAACCAAAGATCCGTTAACCCTTTATGCACAGATTGATCGTTCATCAGATTCCAATACGTTGACTTCTGCCGAGAAGAAAAAGGGGTGGAATCTTCTTTTTGATGGTAAAACGACCAGTGGCTGGCATGGTTTTAATTACAAAGGCTTTCCTGATTGCTGGGTTATTGAGGAGGGGGCATTTACCACAACAACCAAAAGTGGGCATGAAGATCAGGATATAATCACCAACAAAAAATATCGCAATTTTGCCCTTAGTGTCGATTTTAAATTAAAGAAAGGAACCAATAGTGGAATTATTTTCCAGGCTGTAGAAGATCCCAAATACAAATTCCCCTATGAAACAGGCCCTGAATTCCAAATTATTGATCAGGATAATTGGCCCGATCCATTAGAGAACTGGCAGATATGTGGTGCCAATTATGCGATGTACCCTCCGAAATCGCTCCCATCTAAGGCAATCGGTGAATGGAATAGCCTGCTGCTGGTGGTTAATGGAAATCATGTCAGTCAAATCATTAATGGCGTTGTTGTTGTGGAATATGTAAAATACTCGGATGAGTGGACCAAGCTTCGCAATAGCGGTAAATGGAAAGATTTTCCTGATTACGGCAAATGGGAAGAAGGGTATATTTCTCTTCAGAACCATGGAACTCAAATTTGGTGCAAGAACATTAAAATAAAAGAATTTTAATCTCAATAACTAATCAGTTATGGCATATTCAAATACATCACGGCGCGATTTCCTGAAAAAGGGTACCGCTATTTCAGCCGGAGTTTCCATAATACCGGCTCATGTTGTTAGTGGAATGGGATATAAAGCCCCGAGTGACAAATTGAACATCGCCGGTATTGGTATCGGCGGGAAAGGGCATCCTAACCTAAAAGGAATGGCAACTGAAAATATTGTTGGTTTATGCGATGTGGACTGGAAATATGCAGATGGTTGTTTCAAAGATTTCCCCAACGCTAAACGCTATTGGGACTGGCGCAGAATGTTTGATGAAATGGGGGACTCGATAGACGGTGTTATGATTGCCACCGCCGATCATTCTCATGCCATCATCGCAGCCACCGCACTAACGATGGGAAAACACGTATATTGTCAGAAGCCGCTTACCCATTCGGTTTACGAATCGAGATTGCTGACTAAACTTGCATCAAAGCATAAAGTTGCTACTCAAATGGGGAATCAAGGTAATTCAGGTGATGGTGTGCGTCAGGTTTGTGAATGGATTTGGAACGGTGAGATTGGTGAAGTAAAGGAGGTGCATGCATGGACCGATCGTCCAATATGGCCTCAGGGATTGCAAAGGCCTAAAGGTGAATTAATACCTCCGGATACTCTGAACTGGGATCTTTTTATCGGTTCTGCACCTATGCGCCCATTCAATGATATTTATACGCCTTGGAACTGGCGTGGTTGGTGGGATTTCGGCACAGGGGCTTTTGGCGATATGGCCTGTCATGTACTCGATCCGGTATACCAGTCGCTCAAGTTGGGCTACCCTGAAAAGGTGAGCGGTAGTTCATCCCTGGTAAATACCGAAAGTGCCCCTCAGTCTGAAACCGTTGAATTTAATTTTCCTGCCCGTACCAAAGTAAAGAATCAGGAAATGCCTGCCGTTAAAGTTTTCTGGTATGATGGAGGAATCCTTCCCCGGAGGCCGGATCTATTGCCAGAAGGGGAAAACCTCATGGCCGACGGGCTAGGCGGATGTATTTTTGTCGGCTCAAAAGATACCATGATCACCGGATGTGGCGGGTTTAAAGCGCGTCTGCTATCGGGAAGAGTTCCCATTGTGACTCCGTATTTACGCAGAATTTCCGGAGCAGTGGGATATGTTGACGGTCCACACGAACAAGACTGGATCCGTGCCTGTAAAGAATCTCCGGAGAACAGGGTTGAAGGAACTTCCCATTTTGGGTATTCCGGTCCGTTTAATGAAATGGTGCTACTGGGAGTTTTGGCAATCCGATTACAAAACCTGAATAAAACACTGAAATGGGATGCTGAGAATATGCGTTTTACCAATATTTCACCTACTGAAGAGCTGAACATTGTGACATCCGACGAATTTAAAGTCATTGACGGGCATCCTCATTTTAATACAAAATATGCTAAGTTCAATGCGCTCGAAGCTGCAAATGGTTACATCAAACACACTTACCGTGAGGGATGGAAGCTGCCTGCCATGCCTTAACTGATAGAAATCAATGGAGAGAATTAAAACCATTTTAGCTAATGTATGAAAAGAGTTTAGTAAACAAAAATCTGGTCATCATTGGCGGCACTACTGGTCTAGGTCTATCAGCGGCCAAAGCTTTTATCGAAAACGGAGCAAATGTTGTTGTTGTGGGGCGAAATAAGCAAAGTGCGGCTGAAGCTAAAACGTTGCTGGGCAGCAGCGCAGAAGCCATTGTTGGGGATGCAATCGAGCCATCCACTTCCATTGAGGCCATTGAAAGGTGTATCGCTATTTTTGGCAGTTTCGATGGACTCTATCATATAGCCGGAGGGAGTGGACGAAAAATGGGGGATGGCCCTTTGCACGAACTTACCCTTGAAGGGTGGAACAAAACCATTGAATTAAATCTCAATTCGCTGATGTTGTCCAATCAGGCTGCAATCAAACAGTTTTTGAAGCAGGGATCCGGAGGAACTATTTTAAATATGAGTTCAGTTCTGGGGTATTCCCCTTCGCGTGAATATTTCTCCACCCATGCTTATGCTGCAGCTAAATCGGCCATTTTGGGGTTTAGCAAATCCATTGCCTCGTATTATGCAAAGAATAATATCCGGATAAATGTAATCGCTCCGGCATTGGTTGAAACCCCAATGGCCAAACGTGCTGCCGAAGATCAAACGATTCTGTCGTTCATCAAGACCAAACAGCCTTTGGATGGCGGACGCATTGGGCATCCTTCCGATTTGGACGGACTGGCTGTTTATTTTATGAGTGACCTTTCACGGTTTACAACAGGGCAAGTGATAGCCGTTGATGGCGGCTGGAGTGTCAGTGAGGGGCAATTGTAAATTCAAAACCATTAGTTTATAAACATTCAATAAAACCAGAATATGTCAGAGATTGTAATAGGAATTGACCTGGGAGGTACAAGAATAAAAGCGGTAGCCATTGATCGTTTTGGTCAGATTTTGCACCAGCATTACCAGCCTACCAATGACGGGGATGGTGCAATATGGAAGGATGCCATCGCTGTTGCCGTTCAGGAATTACAAAACAAAATAGAGAGCCTTGATTCTTTAATTGGTATTTCAGCTCCCGGATTACCCAATGCCGGTAACTCCGCTATTGCTTTTATGCCCGGCCGGTTACAGGGACTGGAGAATTTTGGCTGGAGTGAATTTCTAAAAACCAGGACTTATGTCCTTAATGACGCTATTTCGGCAATGATGGCCGAAGCAAGGTTTGGTGCCGCAAAAGGGAAGAAGAATGTGATTATGCTCACCTTAGGCACCGGCGTTGGGGGTGCTATTCTGATTGAAGGAAAGCCTTACCAGGGGGCATTCAATAAAGCAGGACATATCGGGCACATGGTTATTGACAGTGAAGGTGACCCTGATGTTATCGGAATGCCCGGCAGCCTTGAAGATGCGATTGGAAATTGCAGTATTGAAAAACGGACGTCGGGAAAATTCAGCTCTACACACGAATTGCTGGAAGCAAGCAGGAAAGGAGATAGTTTCGCTACGGATATCTGGTTGACCTCAGTAAAGAAATTAGCTATAGGA
This sequence comes from Prolixibacteraceae bacterium, assembly GCA_947475715.1. Classification (GTDB taxonomy): domain Bacteria; phylum Bacteroidota; class Bacteroidia; order Bacteroidales; family Prolixibacteraceae; genus JAAFHB01. The sequence continues at coordinate 7,913 of CANJNY010000010.1, read as the reverse complement.
CTTGCAGCTTTAACCAATATCCTTTCGCCTGAAATGATTATTTTGGGTGGAGGGATTACAGAAGCAGGAGAAGATTTATTTGAGCCATTGGGAAAATACATGAGCAATTATGAGTGGCGGGCAGGTGGTAATCAGACAGCAATTGTGAAGGCTCAGTTTGGTGATTTGGCCGGAGCTGTAGGAGCGGCCTGTTTCGCAAGGGAACAGATAAAAAGTAATTAATAATAAAAAAATGAACATCACAGATACGTATCTGCAGAAATGCACCGAAATAGTTGAGACCGTAAGAGCACAGCAAACTCAAATAAGAGAGGCTGCACAAATGTTCGCTGAAACAATTCTGGCCGGACGAATGGTCCATGTTTTTGGCAGTGGGCACAGCCGGATTATGGTCGAAGAGATGTGGCCACGCTACGGATCTTTCCCCGGCTTTAATCCCATTGTTGAACTTTCGCTTACTTTTCATAATCTGGTTGTTGGTGCCAATGGTCAGCGGCAAGCCATGTTCCTCGAAAACATTAGCGGATTGGCAGACCGAATTTTACGCAATTTTGATCTGAGTGAAATTGACACGGCACTTTTAATCTCCTCCAGTGGGTGCAATGTTGTACCCATCGAAATGGCAGAGCTTTTTCAGCAGAAGAAGATCAAAGTAGTTTCAATAATTACCAAAGAACATTCCGAAAAATCGGTTAGTAAGCGCAGCGATGGAAAAAAGCTCGGTGATTTCTCCGATTTGATATTAGATACTGGCGCACCTGCCGGCGATGCGATGGTTTATGTCCCGGGTTTGGATACACCTGTTGCACCTGGATCAACTGTAGGAGGAGCATTGCTAATCAATTGCATTAAAGCTGAATTGGCCGGATTATTAACCGCAGCGGGCCAGCCGCCCAAGGTTTTAAGCGGAGCAGTTGTTGTAGGAGCCGAAAGGGCTGTTTCCCTGTTCGAAAGTGCCTATGATGAGCATGCCCACCGCCTTGCTAAACTGTTTGAAAATGTTGGAAAGCCACCAGTGAAATAGAATACCTGATGTTTAACGTGTATGACAGATTTTTTTAATCATCATAGAATCCCACTGTTGGCAGAAACTGACGTACTTGTGATCGGTGCCGGTTCTGCAGGTTGTCTGGCAGCGTTGGCGGCTGCAAGTCAGCGGAAGTATTCGGTGATGCTCGTTGAACGTTATGGTTTTGCAGGAGGTACTTCCACTCAAATGCTGGATACTTTTTATGGGTTTTTTACCCCCGGTACAAGCCCCCGAAAGATTGTTGGCGGATTGCCTGACCTGGTGGTGGATGAATTATATAATACCGGCGACATGTTCTTGCGGCCCAATACATACGGGGCCGGTACTGGTATTAACTATAATCCTGAACGGTTGAAACTGGTATGGGACAAGCTGATAATGGAAGCCGGGGTAAACTATATCTTGCATACTTCGTTGGTTGAGGTAATCAGCGAAGAAAATGAGCGAGAAACGTGTATCTTTTGGAATAAATCAGGTTTTTATAAGGTCATAGCACGTCGGGTGATCGATGCAAGCGGTGATGCCGATTTTTGTGCTTTGTCGGGTTTTCCATTTGAAATGGCCGGAGAAATAGAGCCGGCACAAAGTATGACCACCACCTTCAGGATGAGCAATGTCGATCAGCAAAAATTTGAAAGTGAAGGAGGCAATAAAATGATGAAAGCAAAAATGACCGATGCTTTTGAGAATAAAACCCATTTGTTACCACGAAAAGAAGGATCATCCCACGAAATGTGCCAGCCCGGTTGCATTTCAACAGTTGCGGTAAAGGTTTCGGGCCTGAATGCACTGAAAGTTGACGAACTCACAAAAGCTGAAATAGAGGGACGTAAACAAGCTTTTGAATACGAAAAGTTTTTCCGGGATAAAGTGCCGGGATACGAAAATTCAAAGATTATCGGGTTATCCAACCAGATAGGGGTACGCGAAACCCGCAGAGTTTACGGTGAGCACAGGCTAACCAAACAAGAATGTCTTTCAGGTAAAATCCCCGAATCGTCTGTTTTGCTATGTGGCGCCCCGATTGAAGACCATCGCAAAGGTAGCGACGGACAGGATGAAACTTACTGGGAATATATTCCGGGAACCGGTATTTATGGCGTCCCTTACGGAACATTGGTCCCGGTAGGAAGTAGGTTGACCTGGGTGGCTGGCCGTTGTTTTTCTGCCACACACGATGCGCATGCCTCGTGCCGGTCGATGGCACAGACCATGAGCATGGGGCAGACCGCCGGATTTGCAGCACTCCTGTCGTTGAAAACAGATTGCGATGCCAAAGATGTTGATGTCGCCATGCTGAGAAATAATCTCGTCAGGTTTGGACAAATACTAGAAGTGCCAGACTTTATTGCTGATACCAGTCGCAAAGGATGGATTAATAACAAAAACAGGAGTTAAACAGATAGCCAGATTATGAATAAGCCTTTTGTTAGAACAGTATTGGGTGATATTCTTCCCTCTCAGATGGGACTAACTTACTCCCACGAACATATCGTCATTGAGGAAAGCTTTCCTACATTGGCCAATCCTGAGTTTATCCTGAATGACACCGCTAGGATTAGTGCAGAACTGAAAGAATTGTATCAGATCGGAGGCCGCACTGTGGTGGATACAATGCCCGCTGCGTGTGGACGAAATGTCCTCAAGCTGGCAGAAGTTTCCAGAGCTTCAGGAATTAATATTATTGTCCCGACGGGGCTGCACCAGGAAATATACTACCCACCCAATCATTGGCGTTATCATTTATCAGTTGGTGAATTAACCGATTTATTTATCAATGATGTTAACCTCGGAATAGATGAATATGATTATAATTGCCCGGTTATAAAGCGGACCATGCATAAAGCCGGAATGATAAAACTGGCCACCGGTGATGAAAAAATCACAGATCATCAGCGAAAAATATTTGAAGCAGTAGTCAATACTCATCTTGAAACCGGCGTACCCATCCTAACTCACTCTAATGGTGGTAAACGGGCAATGGAGCAGGTTGAACTATTCACTAAATTAGGTGCTAATCTGAATCATGTTGTTATTTCGCATGTTGACAAGCATCAAGATCCGGCTTTTCACCACGACCTGATGCAAACCGGCGTTTACGTAGAGTACGACAGCCACTTCCGGTTAATGGCAAAAGGAGATGACAGTACTTATCGGCTGCTTGAAAACATGTTGCCTGATTATGCCGACCGGATTGTAATCGGGATGGATATGGCAAGAAATAGCTACTGGAAATCGTATGGAGGAAAACCTGGCTTGACCTATCTACTTACCGAATTCAGGCAGGAACTGGAAGTCCGTGGGCTGAGCGGTTATTTTCAGAAATTATTTTTCGCTAATCCTGAAAAGTTGTATTCTTTTCAGTGAATTAAGTAATTCATTAAAATGGGGAGCGAAAAAGATTTAAAACAATTGAAACGGATATTGTCCTCATTTGAAATTTAGAACCTGGAAACTATTCCGGCCGGGAAAATGATTGAAGATGCAAGGTCTATTTTAAATCGTCACAATGATAAATAGTTTATGAAAAAACGTATGAAAGCAAAATCCTTTTTAACAGCAACTCTTTTTTTATCAGTAAGCTACCTTTGCCAGGCTCAGGTTCCGGAAGGTGGGGATAGTTTTGGGGGCGCTTATCAAACAAGTAAAAACTGGAATCCTCCACGGGGCCAGAAAGCCCTCGAAAAATTGCATCAGTTTCAGAACCTGAAATTTGGGATCATGTACAATTGGGGACTTCAGACGCAATTCGGGACTGTTGATCAGTCGTGGAGTTTATGCCCTGAACGGTATGAGTGGAACAAGCGCCCAGCACCTTATGAGAATGCCGATTGGGCCACCTATAAAAAAGTATATGAGGATTTGCAAAAAACGTTTAATCCGTTGAAGTTTGATCCTGAAAGAGATGCAAAAATCATCGCTGCGTCCGGAGCAAAATATGTTTTGGTTGATTCCAAACATCATGATGGCTTCTGCTTTTTTGATACCAAAACCACCGATTACAAAATCACATCCAAAAGCTGCCCATTCTCAGCAAATAAAAATGCGAATGTCATTAAAGTCATGCTGGAAGCGGCCAGGAAAAACAAGCTCTGGGCTGGCATTTATTTTTCAAAAGCCGATTGGAACACCCCTTATTACTGGGCGCCACAGTTTGGCCCGGCAACTACGCGAAGCGAAAATTACAAGCGTGAGGAACATCCGGAAGTCTGGGATAAATTTCAGCAATTTACAGCAAACCAGCTTCAGGAACTTACCACCGATTATGGTACTATTGACATGCTTTGGCTCGATGGGGGACAGGTAAGCGGCAGTAGTATTAATTTGGCTGAAATTGCCAGATCTGCGCGTGAACGACAACCCGGACTTTTAGTGGTTGACCGTTGCAACGGGGGTGGTTACGAAGATTACCTGACCCCTGAAGGAGTCCATGAAATGCCAGCCCATTATCTTGCCGATGCCTGGGAAGCTTGTGCTTCGCTGGGCGATCATGGCTGGGCGTGGGCAAAGACCAGTAAAAACATGAGTTCCGAAACTGTTATTCATCTTTTGGTTAAAGCAGTTGCCCGCAATGGTAATTTGGTTATCGGGATTGGTCCGGATGCGCAAGGTGCGTTAGATCCCGAAGTTGTAAAAATTCTGAATGAAATTGGAATGTGGTTAAAAGTCAATGGTGAAGCTATTTACAATACCCGGCCAATAAAACCTTACGAATCGGGCAATCTGTTTTTTACAACCAATCAAGATGGAACAGTTTACGCGATTAGCATTCATAGCAAAACAGATTCGCTTATCAGCAATAAAGTACGTATTCCTTCCGCGTTGGTTGCTACGAATAGTGAAATCAGTCTGGTTGGGTTCAAAGGTCAAAAACTTCCTTATCAGCCAGTGGATGGTGATATGATTGAAATTACCCTTCCGTCAAAAATAAATTTAAAGCTAACACCTGCTGTTTCCTTTAAAATTTCTAAAAGAGGTGAAAAATATGGATTTCAAGCCTTTAATGAATAGTGCTCTCGATTATAATTGATAGCGTGATTATCCAAACTTACATCAAAACACATGAAGTCTAAGTTTATTTCATTCACAATTCTGGTTACCGGGTTATTTATTTTTTTTCTGGTGGCTTGCGAAAAAAATAAATCAGGAATGCAGGAAGCAAATTCAAAAACACTGAATTATGTTACCTTTTCCAGTCAACGAATGGCCGTTGGCGGAGATTATTCACAAACAGCGGAAAAAACCTTTAACCTGCACCCTGATGTGACCAAGATAAAAAGCATTAAAATGTATGTAAAACTAGACTGTCCTCAGGGAGGCTGCGATCCCTGGGATGTTTATGCACATATTCAGGTAAAAGATCCGACTTCAGGCGATTGGTACGAAATGGGAAGATACATTACCCCTTATGGCGTTGGAAATGAAAAAACCGGTCGCGGTTTTGAGATTGATGTGACCGATTTTAAATCTTTGCTTCAGGGAGGAAATGTCACCCTAAGGGCATTCGTTGAGGTATGGGGCAGTAACGGGTGGTTATTGTCGGTTGATTTTGATTTTCAGGAATCGAAGCCTGATTATAAATACTATGCCGTTGCCAAAGTCTTACAATATAACAGGCATTCGCTCGACGGGGTAGTCTACGGTGAAAATGCTTCGGCATTTAACCTTGCTAAATCAATAACTATTCCCAAAAATGCAAAAGTCACTCACCTGCGTACCATTATTACAGGTTGGGGCCATGCCACTCCGGCTGATGGCGATGGAAGGCCCTGTGCTGAATGGTGCTTCCGTACCCATCAAATACGAATTAACGGTAATAATACTTTTTCGCATTACATGGGGCCAATTGGCTGTAGTAGTAACCAGGTGCAACCACAGAACGGCAATTGGTCGCCCGACAGGGCAGGGTGGTGTCCCGGAATGGCAGTTCCGGTGAGGATAAATCCACTGGTAAACAGTATGGCAGGGCAGATTTTTACCTTTGAATACTGGTTTGAATCCTGGAAAAACGACCTGCAATCAACCGCTGATAACAAACACGCCTATTATGCTATTTCAACCTATGTGGTTGTTAAAAGCGATGAACCCATCCAAAAACCTGTTGTGGTAGATTGAGCGAATGAACAATATAAATTAGAGATGATAAACCAATTTTAATAATGAAAATTAATATTTTAATCTCCATCCTTGCTTTTGTTAGCTTTTTATCTTGTGTTGCACAAGAAAAGAAGCATGACACAGAAGGTCTTTGGAAAAATGCAGTAATCGATCCGGTAGCTGCCAATTTAGCCCGCCCCACGAAGGTTCAATACGATTGGCAGGAGATGGAACGTGCCATGTTTGTGCAACTTGACCCGGCCACAATTCAGGAGGGAGAGTATGATAATGGTACTACAAAGATGCAAGACATCAGGTTTGAAAAGCTGGATGTGAATCAATGGTGCAAAGCAGCAAAGGCATTTGGCGCCAAAGAGATCGTTTTCATGCTTGCTCATAGCGGTGGATTTTGTATGTGGCCAAGTACTACAACAACGTATCATATCGGAAATACTCCTTATAAAGGAGGGAATGGAGACGTGGTGAAGGAGTTTGCCCAAGCTTGCAGAAGTGCTGGTTTGAAGGCCGGGTTTTATTTCTGGATGCCTCGTCCTTTATCCGCTGGTAGTGATACAAATACCGTTTCATACAGTCAATTAGATAAGGTTCTGACATGGGCGGATGCCGATAAAGTTTTTAAAACCCGGTTTCATGAGATTATGGATCGGTTGGGTTCCGACCTTGTGACCGAAATTTGGATTGACCAACCAATCCGCGCTTCCCTCGGTAAGGAGATTGCCGATCGTGCCCCTAAAGCGGTTGTCGCAGCCGTCGGTTGTGTTGATCCTTATCCTACCATTCGCTGGCCTGGGACTGAGCAGGGACAGGTATCGGATCCGTGTTGGTCCATGCTCAAAAAAAGTTCGATAGCAAAAAAACCAGCTACCCAGTTTGAAGCTGACAAAAATCAAACCCAAGAGGCAGACGACCCGAATGGCGATTACTGGGCTCCTCACGAGGCAGATACTCCCCTGCACGATAAATTCTGGCATTTTCGTCCTGATGCTTTGAATCACCGGAAATCCCTGGAGCAACTAATGGACTGCTATATTAAATCGGTGGGTCGAAATAGTTTTTTGATATTGAATTGTGCCCCAATGGCTGACGGAAGCATTCACCCCGATGATATGAAACGTTATCAGGAGTTTGGAGACGAAATTGAACATCGGTTTGGTCATCCGGCCGCTTGTGTGGAAAAAGTTTCAGGCAATGAAGTATTGCTAAAACTTGATAAACGCTGTAAAATTGCCTATAGCGATATATGGGAAGAATATAAATATGGACAACGGATTCGTGCGTATCAAATTGAAGGTCACAATGCAACTACGGGCAATTGGATTAAAATAGCTGAGGGAACATCTGTTGGGCGACGGAAAATTGATCCAATAGTCCTTAATTCTGAAGTTGATCAACTGAAAGTGAAGATTAGTTCATCGGTAGGTACACCACTGATACGAAAATTTCAGGTACACATTAAATAAATAAAGTGAAATATTCGGTTCTTCGCATATTCTGATGGGAAAATAAATGCATTTTTAGTCATAAATATCAAGGAGTTCCACAATGCTGTTTTTAAATTAAACTTACACATTATGAATGATTTAGTAAAGCGAAATTCAAGGTTCAATCTTCAATGCTGGAGATTACTTCTGGTAATTGTAATTCTTTTTACAAATCCTGCTGGTGCATTTTCGCAATCAAAGGAGATGAATTACCCGTTGAAGAAAGAGGTAAAATGGTTTACTGATGCGAGGTTCGGAATGTTTATCCACTGGACTCCATTGGG
>CANJNY010000009.1 GCA_947475715.1 Prolixibacteraceae bacterium | reverse complement strand
TTCCGAAGATAACTCTTGTGATAGTTGATTGTCCCCACATAAAAATTGGTGTAATCGGAGGCGATATTCTGATATCCGGGCAGGGTCTCCATATCGCCATATGCGCTTAATTTGATATAAAAATCATTTTTACCCGGAGTGAACCATTTGAGGACTTTGTGATATTTGGTAGAAAAAGAGTAGCCGGCTCTGCTAAATTTGGTTGGACCGAAGAGATCATAGAAATCGGCATAATTATAATTTCCGGTGAAAGACCAGTTCCAGTAATTGTACTCAGCCGAAAGGTGAGGAATTTGTTTTTGTGGCAAATGATCATCCGCAGTAAATGACATCTTCATAATCAGCGAATTCAGTCCCATGGGGTCCATAAAATTAAATCTGTAGCCAGCAGCTGCCCGTCCTTTATACCCTTGAATGATTGGGTAAGCGCCTGTAAATTTAAGTTCCCGGGTAGCCTTGTATGGAGCTTTAACCACTTTTATCGAATCCAGATTAATTCTGTGTAAGGAGGGCAAATTCCAACTTTTCACTTCAGGATTCTTTTCAAGAACCTGCTGACCCAGATATGCAATTGGATTTACATCAGCCAGGGTGTCGATTTTCATCATACCGGCGATCATTCCTTGCTGAGTATAATTAAATACCACCATCGAATCGGCAGAAACAGGGAGCGGACGGAAAAACCCGGTTTCGCCATTTGTAAGAATCTGTGCACGGTGTGTATCAAGAGCGATACGGAAAATATTGGAAGCTCCTGTATAATAAGAGGTCCCGTAGAGATACCTTCCATCGGGCGAGAACACAAAATTGGCAGCCGGATTATCGGGAAATTCATAAATAAACTCATAATCTGTTTTTCCACTCATCAGGTCACTAATCCTGTAGAGGACTACTTTCTGACTTCCTGTAACATCAGAAAGGATTCCGGAGATGAGGGTTCCATCAGGTGATATTGCAATATCAGTGAGAACCTGACCATATGGCAGGGTCATCATTGTCTGAAAATTGGTATATGGAGGATTAAATCTCACCAGGCAACTATGGCCGCCAGCACTCTCAATGCCCCATAATGAGCGCCCTTTCAGATCAAAAGCAAGGTTGCCACATCGCGTAATTTTGATGAGTTCATTGACTTTGCCTGTTTTTACATCCACAGACTGAAGTCCCCGCCAATCTTTGTTATGGGTTGAAGCAAAGATCGTCTTCGTAGAATCGTCATAGGCCAGAGAGGTTACATAAAAACGTTTTGGGGATGGGACGGAGGCAATCCTGGTCATTTTTCCCGTTGCGACATCGATTGCTGCAATATGTGCCAGTTCTCCCGGGTGCTCAACCGCTACAAGTAATTTCTTCAAATCGGCATCGTAATACTGACGTGATACCGACCCGAGTGGTTTATTTGAGATTTTTCGAAAAGTGGTGACGGGATATTTCCGGATCTGCTTTAAATTTTCCTGCTGAAATTTATGCTCAGAGGCAATCCACTTATCCCATTCTTTTTGCACCGGCACATCGTAGACCTTTTTAAACTGTGCGGCATAGAAGCGCTTACTGGAATCGGTTCTCATAAAAAAATCCTTCATCTTACCGATTCCATACCGATCAGCGAGGTAGCTAACAAATCTGGCTCCATAAAGATAGGATGTTACACCCTCCTGAAAATCGATGGTTGTCCCTTCCGATTCAAGCCCAATAACATTATAAAAAAAGGCGCTGTCACGCACCATGGTGCGAAACACCATTTCATCATACCCGCACATCGCTCTGCCGATACCACCTGACATCCAGGTTTCCATAAATACGGCGATCCCTTCGTGATACCAACGCGGAGAAAATGCTCTCGGAGTAGCAAAATAACTATATGCCATTGAGATAGGATCACGATTATCGGCAACAATCTTTCCTCCAAGAATATAACGGAAAATACGATCCTTGTTCAATGTTTTATCGCACATCACCTGATGCGTTAGCTCGTGGCTCATAAGCCATTGCATCCGTTCGTTGGAAGGAATGACTGAAAATGTATAATCGTATGGAGCCACGCCAATGAGCATGAAATTCCATGGAAGCACCAGGGATCCGCCACTCCCGTTGTCATTTAAATCATTAAAAAGAATGCTCGTCTTGTCTGAGGGTTTGTAATTCCAGAATTTCTCCTGAAATCTAAGCGCATTCTCAAATGATCTTACTGCATGAGGAACCAGATATGAAGTGTTTTGATCCGGAAACACCAACTTAAGGGTTGGCGTTTCAAATTTCGTTAAACTCATACGGCCTTGGGCAGAGAGCCATAATGGCATCGATAACCACCCAAAAGAGGCCATAAAAATAACCATAAAACTTCTGGAAATCCATAATTTTGCCAGCTTCTGGTGGTTCGATTTATCGGCCAGGGGGGGTATCAGGAATAGCCGTGATATTGTATCGCTGTTAACGTAATATCATCTGACTGAGGCGCTCCGGATGAAAATTCTGAAACAGAACGAATCGACTCTTTGACAAGATCCTCAGAGGAATGGCTCCATTGAGTTTCCAAAAATCTGACTAACCGCTCCTCCCCATAAAGCTCTTCCTTATTATTAAAGGCCTCAGTAACCCCATCAGTAAAAAGAAACAGTAAATCCCCAGGTTTCAATTGCGTTTTTTTTGATTGATATTCAACATCTTCGAAACATCCTAAAACAGGTCCTCCGGTCATTTCAACCAGTTCTGTACTGTTTCCGGAGAGGATATAGGGAGGGTTGTGACCGGCATTAACATATTCAACCTCTCCATTGGTCAGGTTTAAGATGCCATAGAAAACAGTAACGAACATTCCCGAATCATTATCACTGCAGAGCAACCTGTTCACATAATTCATACATTCACGGGTTGAGACACCCTTTATTCCGGTTGCCCTGATCAGGGTGCGGCTCACCGCCATAAATATTGCTGCTGTAATCCCCTTCCCTGAAACATCTCCAATCACAAATCCAAGGTGCTCATTGTCGATTATAAAGTAATCGTAGAAGTCGCCCCCAACCTCTTTTGCTGCAATCATAGAGGCGTAAACTGAGCATTCAGGATGTTCGGGAAACGGGGGAAATATATTGGGAAGAATGGACTGCTGGATATTACGGGCAGTGCGCAGATCCTGCTGAATGGAGATCAACTGATCATGTTCCTGTGAACTCTTCCAGGCTATCGTAATCTCGGCAATCGATTTATCGATTGTTATCTCAAGATCATCAAAACTGATCGGCTTGGTAAGAAAATCAAATGCCCCCCTGTTCATCGCCGTCCTGATATTTTCCATGTCGCCATAGGCCGAAACAACCACCGTCTTTAACCAGGAATATTTAAGCTCTTTCAACTTTAAGAGCAAAGTCAACCCATCCATTTCAGGCATGTTGATGTCGGATAGTATAAGCCGGATCTCTGGCTGGTCGATGAGCAGGCTAAGCGCTTCCAATCCGTTATGTGCAAAAACAAAATCGTACACTCCTTCCCTGATCTGGTTGCGAAATTGTTGCCGGATAAGTGATTCCATATCAACCTCGTCATCAACCACCATAATCTTCATTCTTATCATATCATCCATAATACCAGTTATTTAATTTCCAGGCTATTGGAAGTATAATTGCAATTTTAGCATAATCACTCTTCTTCGCATCAGTGTAATCAATTTTATTGATCACCTGGGGAAGTATTCGACGCCAACATAAAGGGACAATAACACACAGGGCATTTTAAATGCGATTACGTCCCCTGATCTGCAAACAAAAATATAATTAAGATAATAATCCAAGGTGCAAAAGGGATTGAGAAATACTGAAAGGATTCAGTTGTCTTTATTACTGATTGCTTAAATTACTGGTATTACTCAGGTTACTCGTGTTACTTAAATTGCTCAGATTACTTAAATTGCTTAGATTACTTAAGTTGCTTAAATTGCTTAGATTACATAAATTGCCTAAATTGCTCAGATTACTTGTATTACTTAAGTTACTGGTATTGCTTAAGTTACTGGTATTGCTCAGGTTACTGGTGTTGCCAGGACTACTGGTGTTGCCAGGACTACTGGAGCCACTACCGGAAAGGGTGTTGCCTGATTTTTGATTGGCATTGAACTGATTGCGTTTCATCGCTTCCGCAACTTCAGTCATTGAATATGCAGGTAACAGTACGTTTGCCTTCCCACTGCCGAATTGAACGATTAATTTAACAGAAGTATTACCGGATTTCTCTCCAATATAGTCTACCTCCTTTAATGTCTTAAATATCAATTCTTTAGTATCATAAATTAACAATTTCCCTTTTAAACGATCCGGCTTAGATTGAACATAGTATTCCGAGCCGATTTTAATTTCCTGTATTTCACCTGGTTTTTCCTCTTTGGAAGTAGCGGAGTTTATCAGATTGTTCACTGTTTCACGATTGCCGTTTAAAGCCGCCAGCTGTATTGCTTTGATAAGCAACTGGTCACGAATCGATTTGAGTTGTTTAATCTTCTCTGCCTGCGCATTGATACCTGCGCGGTTATCCATGAATTTGGTCATGCTTTCCAATGCATGTGTCACCACGCTTCCTCTTTCATTGAGGCTTTTCAGATAGACTCCGAAATCTGTCAGATTTTTTTCGACATCCTGTGAAGTATCAGCCGATCTATTGAAATAGAATCCAGCGAGCATTGAAATTGTAGCATTCAACGTGTTATCGTTATTGCGGATAAAATTGGCATAATCCTGCAGCGCATTTACACGTGCCATGTCGTCTCCATTGGACCCCATCCCCATCTTCAAAAAGCTAATGATCGATGTGTCGATGTTGCTGCCAACACAATCAGTAAAAACAGCATAATAGGTCAGGCTTGAAATAAGATCTTTGAGATTTACCGTATCCTTCAGTAAAACGCTTCGAAGTTGAATATCCTTTGGCGTCATTTGCCCATTTCGGAATTTTTCAGCTTTTCCGATTGTTCCTGTCACTTCATTTTGGTGAAGAGACGGATAATTAACGAGTATTCCGATTAAATATCCAACTCCCATGGCTAGAATCAGCCCAAAAACCAAAAGCCATTTTGTTTTTGTTTTCATGACAATGTTTTAAATTATTGTTTATGTTAAAATAATACATAATTACAATTTAAGAATTCTCATTATCAATAAGCTGGTTTAATTTCCACAGGTTTCGGTAGTCCATCCGGATCAAGGGTTTCAGGGCCATCTCCCCCACTTTCCCGATCTGCTTACGTAAATGGGCCAATTCGTTGAGCTTAGCGGGGAGATCTGATTCGATAATTATTGGGAATTCATTCTCCTTAAGCATGATATTGCGTTTTGCTTTTATAGAGAGCTCCAGGTAAAGTTCAATATAGCAATACATATCAAGAATTGTCTCAGGTTTAAAGTGCTCTTTGAGCGACTTGAGGTAATCTCCTGCTTTTGTTAAACTAAATTCACCTTTACGCAACATATTTAATATTTCAATTTCGCTGTTGAACTCGATTTCGAGCCATTGTTGAAGTTTTGAATTACTTAGAATAAAAACAAAGGTAAATAATAAGGGAAGAATCAGAAGTATTAACACGGTCTGTAAAACCGGATTTAAAAGGAAATGATTAAATCCGGAATGGAAAATGATAGCCAATAGAAGGGCCGGAATTGCTAACAAAAGTTTATTCTCGGAACGGCTAATCGCGCCAACAAAAAGAATAGCAAAAGATGCCGTACATCCACCGTGCATAATTGCCGTGCCAAAACCGCGGATGATCCAGGTGAGTAAATTATATTCGGGAGGAGAAATAAGCAGAAAGTAGATATTCTCCAAAAGCGAAAACCCTGCCCCGATGGCAAAACCGTATACCGCGCCATCGACAATGAACCCAATCTTTTTCTTATAGATCAGGTAAACAATTACCAGCCCCTTAAGTATCTCTTCGGTTACCGGGCCAATGTATCGGGAAAGGAAGGTATAATCAACATCCAGCCATTTGGCAAATAGGGTATTTACATAATAGCCGGATGCTGCACAAATAATGCCAAAAACGAGGCAAAAAATCAAAGTTTTAACCCGAACCAAATTGAAATTATCGAGTAAAAAAAGAAATGCCAAAAAAAGAATTACCGGAAGAAAGCTTAAAATGAAGTTCATTTAAGTATTTATTTCGATGATTTAGCCAAATAGCAGAAAATTCCACTTCGTTGACATGGATTAAGCTTAAATAACCCAGGCCATTGTTTTTGGAGCAGGAATATTAACCGTTAATCGCACTTTCTTTGTCAGGGAACATTTTAAAAATGGAAGAGAAACCTGAGATGTCGAAGATTTCTTTAATTCCGGCCTGAAGACCGCACAGACAGAATTGTCCTTTATTTGCCATCATTTTTTTCTGAACAATCAAAAAGATCCGTAAACCGGTACTGCTGATATAATTAAGTTCGGAACAATCAAGCACAATTTTGGTAGCCCCATCGGCCACTACTTCCAACATCGACTTTTCAAATTCTCCGGCATTTGTTGAATCGACACGCCCTTCTACACTCACCAGAGTGTAACCTTCAGATTTTAAAACTGTAACATTCATAGATTTATGTTTTTTGTAAGTATTAATAAATTTTTGTTCTCATTCCGATTATACACAACCTGATCCATAATCTTCTTAATCAGAAATACACCTAATCCTCCAATGGGCCGATCTTCAGCCGAGAGAGAGAGATCCGGATCAGCTTTCAGCGTTGGATCATAGGCAATCCCATCATCAATAAGTGTGATAAACAGTTTGTCGTCACTCTTCTTAAAATCGATTTCAATCTGGTGTTCACTTTGGTCCTCAAATCCATATAAAATAATATTTGTCAAAGCCTCCTCCAGAACCAGATTTAAAGAAAATACTAAGGGAATTGAAAATTCCCATTCTTCTCCCAATTCCTCAAGATAATCCGCCACATGGATTAGCTCTGCAATTTGATTTTTTACAAACAGCGTTTTGCATTTCATCCCTTCACATTTTCAATGGTATTTAGTTCAGCAACGTCAAGCAAAAGTCGAAGTTTGCGAATTTAATCCAAATTTATATATTATTACTAACGATTTCACGACTATTTAGAAAAAACAGAGGTCATGATTATAATTTAAACTGATTTAATGCCCTAAATTAAGCTTAAATTAAAAGGTCTCCAAGACTTGTCATCTCGAACACATTTCGAATATTAGGGCCTGCATTTGCAATTTTAAGGGTAAATCCCTGCCTTTGAACCTCTTTTAAACCCATTAAAATCATTCGGATTCCAAGTGATCCAAGAAAACTAACCTCCAGAAAATCGAGCACAACAGGAGCTTCGATACCGTTGAGCAATGCAAAAAACTTAATATCATTGTTCGATACATAAGCACTATCAAGTTTGCCGGAAAATGAAATCCTAACTAATTTCTCATCTGATTCAACTACTTTCATAACTTAACTTAACGTTTTAATTCGGCAATATATTTTATAATTTACTCTATTTCAGTAAAATAATTTAATTTCCAATCAAAAGAGAGATTAATTTCTAAAATCGTTTTAAAAGCAATAAAGATAGACCTTTTAACCAAATATCAGCTTGTTTGTTATAAAAATATTGAAATTTATTGAATTTAGATTAGTTTTGTCACTTATCCCGAACTAACAACAATTTATGAAGAAAATTTATATCCTTTTTTTAATCATTCTTGCAATCTTTTCGTTAAGCAGTTGCATTCATGATAAAACCGGTAAATCGAATATCGGGGCTGCTAAAAGCGAATCAGAAACTACCGATAACTCTTCGAGGCCGAAACTTCGGGTCTTAGATGATATCAATGATAAGCGAATTGGCGTTTTACTTGGCTCAATACATGATGCTTATGCGAACCAACATTTTCCGAATGCCAAAATATTGCAGTATCAGAATTTTTCTGATCTGGTAATTGCAGTAAATACCGATAAGATAGATGCTGCATTTTTTGCTCATGTTTATCTTCCCGAGGTTCAGGCATCAAATCCGGATGTGGGTGTATTGGTTGACAGCTTATGGTCCGTTGGAATAGGGGCAGGTTTCAACAAGGAGGATACCAAACTAAAGGATCAATACAATACTTTTCTCTCCGAGATTAAATCAAACGGCATCTATCAGGATATGGTGACCCGTTGGATGATAAACCGGTCGAGTGAAATGCCGGTTATAAAAAACTCCAATCACAATGGTGAGCTCAGAGTAGGTACAGTGAGTGATATGGGAGTACCTTTTGCTTTTATAAAGAATGGCAAATTAGTCGGGTTCGATGTCGAACTTTCGACTCGTTTTGCAGCCTCTCTTGGGAAGAAAATAGTGTCGGTTGACATGCAATTTGGAAGTTTACTGGCCGCTGTTTCAACCCGAAAAATAGATATGATAAACAGCTCATTAGCGATAACTGAAGAGCGCAGGAAAAAGATTGACTTTTCTGAGCCCTATTTTTATTCAAATGTATGTATTATCGCCAATAAAAAAAATCTGGCAAGTGAATCGTCCGCTATAATGAAAACCGCAGACGATATTGCGGAGAAGCGCATAGGAATCTTTGCAGGAACAGTTCATGACGCATTTGTGGCACATAAATATCCAAAAGCGAAAGTTTTTCAGTTCAACAGTTCATCCGATATGATTTTATCGCTCAAAACCGATAAGATTGATGCGGCCATGTTCGATGTTATAACTGCCCGGATTTTAATGAAAGGTAATCCGGAGGTGGGAATTCTAACCGATAAAATTTTTGATATGCCATTGGGAATTGGTTTTAGCAAAAACAATCCCAACCTGAGAAATGAATTTAACACCTTTCTGAAAAAAATCAGGGCCAATGGTGTCTACGACCAGATGTTTAAGCGCTGGTTTGTTGATGATGTCGAAAAAGCAGTTATCAACCCTTTTGTAAATCCCAATTCGTCAAAAAAACTCAATGTATCTGTAGCCGTTGAAGATCTCCCCTATGTATCGGTTATGAATGGCGATTATGTCGGATTCGATATCGAGATGATCAAAAGATTTGCAGAGAGTCAGAACTATCATCTTGAAATAACCACGATGGCGTTCCCTGCTCTGGTGGCAGCTCTGGCAGCGGGCAAAGCAGATATGATTGCTGACGGAATAGCGATCAGTGCAGAAAGGGCAAAACAAATTGATTTTTCTGACAGTTACGCTAATTTTAAAACTGCAGTTGTTGTAGCGAAGAAAAACTTAACAGATGGTAAACCTGAAACAGTTCCTCCGGTTAAAGTTTCATTCTTCAAGTCTGTTTCAAACAGTTTTTATAATAATATCATTTTAGAGAACAGGTATCTTATGATCCTCGACGGACTTGAAATTACGATTCTTATCGCAATTCTCTCCGCTTTATTCGGAACACTCATTGGTGCACTGGTCTGCTTTATGCGTATGTCGAAAAGAAAAATCTTTTCAATCACTGCCCGCATTTACATTTCGCTGATCAGAGGAACTCCGGTACTTGTTTTGCTTATGATTATCTTTTATATCATTTTTGCTTCCGTTAACATCAATCCCACCCTTGTTGCGGTAATTGCTTTTGGCTTAAACTTTGGCGCCTATGTTTCTGAAATGTTCCGGACATCGATTCAAAGCGTTGACAGGGGGCAGCATGAAGCAGGTATCGCATCCGGCTTTTCGGAGGTGCAAACATTCACCTATATTATTATGCCACAAGCCGTTCGTCAGGTTCTTCCGGTATTCAAGGGGGAATTTATTTCATTATTAAAGATGACCTCTGTGGTTGGTTACATTGCGGTTCAGGATTTAACCAAGGCCAGCGATATAATCAGAAGTCGTACCTTTGATGCATTTTTCCCGCTGATTATGGCAGCGATACTATATATTATGATTGCCGGGTTACTAACTTTGGGGCTAAGCTATTTAGAAACGAAAGTTGATCCGAAAAGAAAACGGAAAATTAAAAAATTGGAGGTAAAATTATGATCAGGGTAGAAGCTCTTTCGAAGCATTTTGGGGAACTTATTGTTCTAAAAGATATCAATACGGTTATTAAAAAAGGTGAAATTATATCCATAATTGGCCCATCAGGGACGGGTAAAAGCACATTTTTGCGTTGCCTGAACCTGCTGGAGTCTCCAACCGGAGGTCAAATTTTCATTGACGACATCCCTATTTTCGATAAACACACCAATGTGCCAAAGGTCAGACAAAAGATGGGAATGGTTTTCCAATCGTTCAACCTCTACGCCCACCTTTCGGTATTGGAAAATTTAACGATCGGTCCGATAAAACTGCTTGGAAAAAAAAAGGAGGAAGCCAATAAAAAAGCACTCGAACTGCTGCATCTGGTTGGACTTGCCGAAAAGGTAAACAGCTTTCCGGATGAGCTCTCGGGAGGACAGAAACAGCGGGTGGCCATCGCACGGTGCATGGCTATGGAACCTGAAATTCTGCTCTTTGATGAGCCCACTTCGGCTCTTGACCCAACGATGGTCAGCGAAGTGCTCTCTGTTATCCGCCGACTTGCAAGAGAAGGGATAACGATGGTCATCGTGACCCATGAGATGGAATTTGCTGCGAATATCTCAAGCCGCGTCTTCTATATGGACGAAGGGGTGATTTATGAAGATGGAACCCCGGAACAGATTTTTGAAAATCCACAAAAGGAGAAAACCAGGACCTTTATCCATCGTATCCGAAGCCTGGTACGACATATTTCGAGCAAAGAATACGATTTATACGCTATTCAGGGGGAGATGGAGCTATTTTGCGAAAAGCATATGCTGTCAAAAAAGGCCAATGACGATATCATGCTGATTATCGAAGAGGTGCTGACACTGCAAACCGATTTTTCGGATATTGACCTGAGTCTTTCGTATCATGAAAAAGATGGCAGCATCGAATTCTTGTGTGAAAGCACCGGTGTCGAGTCAAATTTATTGGATGAGACTATCTGGGAAGATAGCATCGGTATTCTGATTCTTAAAAGTCGTTGCAAAAGTATTGATTACCGGTATCAGAATGGGAGAAACATTATTGATCTGACTGTAAAAGTTTAGCAAATCGCTAAACTTTCGGCTTAATTCTGTGAACAATATAACGGATTAGAAAAAAACAAATAATCCGGTACTTTCTATATTTTTATTCTTCCAACTCAGGGCGAATAGTCTTTGTCCAACTGTTTAATAGCCAGACTGTACGTTGATAATGGTCTGTCATATCCAATAAAAACGATTTATCTGCCGGCTTAATCATCTGGCTGTCAGAAAGGTGAAACTTTCGAACTTGCTCCATTAGTGGACCCTTATCTTGTGTTATTTGTAAAAGAATTTCAATATCAAACTGTTCCTTTGAATTTGTTGCCTCCAACGCCGTAATGAAATTCACATGCAGCGATTCTGTAGAGTTCTGAATCAGGTTATTCAACCCATCAGTAATTTGATGAGAATCAATCATACTTACAAAATTAAATATGGTTTCATCGATTGACTTTAGCAATGTTTGTCGGTTTTGAAGCAACACATAAACTTCAGAATTTGAACGTGACAAATTAGAATTTATAATTCGTTTTAAGTATAAATCAATTTCTTTTAGCAAAAATATATTTGAATTATGGATCACCGTAAAGTCGAGGACCAATTCAACCCCCTCTTCGGTGCGGACATTATCAATTGACCTGGCAAATCGTTCGAAAATTCGCACCTGCTCATTCTCTGCCAGGATCAAAGCGGTGGTGATATCAGACAAGGATTGTTCGCTGATGAAACTGGTTTTTGACAAATCTTCCTCTGATGTTGGGGGGCTAAGCCTGACAAGTAAGGTATAAATCGGATTATATAAAAAAGATAGAAATAAGACCGGTGCTGTTCTGAATATTAAAAAAGCAAAAGCTGTTTGTTGTTCAATATTCGAGCTCGACAAACTAATCAATTGCCTGATTATCGGAATATCCCAATGAAATTCAACAGATAATACGATTAAAAGCAAGAGTGAAGTAGAAACAGATTCGATCACTTTAAATATGATAATTTGTTTCGAAACTCCCTTGAGGTTTGAAGACATTAAGCCCAGCACGATTGCTTCACCAAAGCTCATACTTACAATCATCAGGATTACCTGATCGAGACCGATTAGTCCCGCATGGCTTAGGGTCATAATCAGGACCGCAATAGTTGCTGAAGAGTGAATTATTAACCTGAGAAAGATTCCGATTAATACAGAAACAATAAATGAATCTTTTGAATAAAGGAACATTCCACGAATGAACTCCATTTGAGCAAATGGCTGTGATCCTGACTTAAGCAACTGAAATCCAAAAAGAAGTATGCTGATACCAAACAGTGCATTATACATTGTTTCCCTTCTGCTTCCTTTATCAAACCCATAGAAAATACCCCCGAAGCCGACTAAGATCAGGATGGCCAGCTTAAGATTAAATGCAACAAGGAAAATGAGCAAGGTAGTGCCCACATTTGACCAAATAATAACCGGAAGGGAATTTCGAACACTGATTAACCGACCATGGACTAATCCTACAAGTATGAAAATAGTATTGCTACTGCTTTGGGTTATTGCCCCCGAGGCAAAACCCCAAAAGGCAGCCAGAAAAGGATTTTGAGTCCATTTTGCAATCAGAAGCCTCAGCTTTTGACTGGCCAGATTTTTCATTGAGCTGCTTAATATTTTAATCCCACTGAAAAAAAGACCAATCCCGGCCACCATCGTGGCAAAAGTTTCAATATTGTTCATCAAATAACTTCAAAATTAGTGTGCAAGATATTCCAAAAAAATGAAATTAAATGTTACATTGTCGTTACAATATTTGAGGTTGAGAACTCTATTTGCTCGAAAACGGGAGGGCTTTATTAGGTTTAATCCTTAATCAGAACACGATCTGACTTCCGAAATACATTATGGTCGTGCGTCAGGTCATGCTCTTTTTCGGCACGGATATTATCAGTGAAATCCGAAAACCGTTCAAAAAACCAGATCTGCTCATTTTCAATAAGGAGTAATGCGTAATAATGCAGTCATCGATTGTTCGGTGATAAACATGGTTTTACTCACAATAGATTCTAATTAAATGAAATTTGATGTTACAATCCTGTGAATTTATTGCTTCTCCACATTTTGACATAAGAGTCCGGAAACAACCATCGAAAGGCGTTTATGTTCCACCGAGGCAGAGGAATAACACACGATCGGTAAGATCCATTCAAGCAAAGCGATGCAATATGGGATCGCATCAAGGTTATTGCTGACCGATTTGAAGGCATATTCCCGCATTTTCAACGTCAGGGCTACATTTTTCATGACCTGATCGGGATGTTCACCCTGATAACTGATTGCAGGAGCTTGATCAAGCTGAACCGTATTATAAAAACCAGAGATGAATCTCAGATACTCCTCCAGATCCTTCTGGTTGTTGATTGGGGCATTATCAACCATAAATATGGCCTCCAGCCTGGCAAAATCGGAGATTACAGACCGGGGTTTTGTTTCTGAGAAATCGATCAGATAGACATTCATATCCTCATCAAGGAGGATATTCTGCATATTCAAATCACCGTGACAAATTGAAGTATACCACAAGATTGCTGTTTCACGGCGTCGGGAAAACTCATATTTCAGAAACCAGTAGGGATTCGTAAGTCGCTCGTCCGTCTCTATAATCGTGATAAACTGTTGCTCAGGAGAGATCAGCAGCTGTTCGGAAGCGGTTTCACAAAGTTGGGGAAAGAACGTCGATCTGGGATCATGATCACGAAACGGAAGAATCATTTCATGAATAGGTTGTCCATACCAGGGATGGAGGATTTGCAGGAATATTTTGTCAAATAAAGGCTGAAGTTGTTCCGTTGACCAGTGATGAAAATAATGAGTTAACCATTTCAACCGGGTTTGTTCCCCGCCAATTCCTACGAAATTATACCTGAGGGCACCCGTATTTCCAAAAAATTCACTCCCCAGGACCATGGCACTGTTATTTAAGATGTATGGATTGGCATACCGTTTACAACGATCCGATTCCCGTGAAATCATTGCCCGGTCTGCAATTTTGAGTACGGTAGGCCTCAGTTTCCGTCCTTTGTGGTCGTAAGAAGTTACCTGGAAGGTCTGAGCCGAGTAGCCACCATGAATCTGTTTAATAACCACCCGACCGGAATCGGTATAGAGCCTGCGAGCCAGAAATGCCTGAAAGGGTTGAAGGAGAAGATCATCATCGGTTTCAATTACAAGCCGTTTGGAAGATGCCTCCCGAAGGCCGGTGGAAAGAAATATCCAGGTTATCGGATTAACCAGCTGCTCCTCCTGATTGATGGACACCACCTCAACGATATTCTCGATAGTTAAAATTTTCTTCAGGAATACCGACAAAGCCATATCGGCAGGGGGAACGGGAATATTACTCAGGAGAAATTTAGCTCCCCAGAGCCTGAGACCATTTATACCGGTCGGAATTAAACCTTGTAATTCCGGAAATTCATCCGGTTTCAGGAGGTCACTTAATTCCTGATCAACCAATGCACCTAACAGGATAAATGGATTCTGAGCATCAAAATTAGCAACAACAAGCGCCATCAGATTCCTTTCACCCGATTTGAACTGCTGCGTCATGGGGTATATTTCTGCAATAAGGTGCTCTAAGGAAAGGGATGCCGGATCAGCTAGCTTTACAAACCCCAGAGGCTGGTCTCCGAAGGTGAGTGCCCGGTGGATGAATATTCCCGCACTTGCAGGTTCTTGTGGTATACTGAAATCGGATGGATACGCGGGATCATTAGGGATAAAACCGGAACAACGACCATTTGAGATAAAAAGACCCCGGATAAGATTCTGATCTTCAGGTGTTTCAGCGGAAGAACCGATTCCAACTGAAAAAGAGAGTTCATTGTATCCGGCAATTCCTTCACGATTCCACAAATGTGCAGCTTCTCGTGTATTTTCAGAAGGGGTAAATTCATAAGATAACTCTCCATCCTTCCATTGGTGTGATCGATTGGATAAAAGGCGGATTCGCTCAATTTCGGAAATTGCCTCTTCAGGGTTTTGAAACAAACGAAAAATTCCAAGCATACCGGCCATTTCAAGCACCTGGAATACTTCGGGTAATAGTCCGCAAAGAAATAGCCCTCCTCCCCCGGCGACCAGTTTCTTGGTCGAAATCAGCAGAATCCGAATGCCTGCGCTGGATAAAAAGGTGCATTGGGAAAGATCCATGATCAGATAATTTTCCCGCTCAATAAGTGGCCGAAGACTCTGGTCCAGATCCGCACTGGTTATCGTATCGATCCTTCCCTGTGGAATTACAACCGTGACAGGATGTTGTGTTTGAATCACTATCTGAATCATCTCTCTGCAGTTTAATAAGATAAAATAACTTTCTCCATGATTAGTATTCGAAGAGCTGGTAATCCAAACAGCTCTGATTACCTGAGAATTGAATCCGCTTTAGCCCTTAAATCAGCAGGAATCATCCATTGACCCTCCATCTTGAGTTTTACAGGATCAATAATAAAAAGTTTTTCGGGAACAATATTTTTGATCCCGATCTGACTGGTTTTTAATCCATTCATTATAGACAATACCATTTCTGCTGCACTCTGTCCAACCTGAAAATAGTTTGCACCCAGATTTACGATTGTACCCTTCAGTGCATGTTTCGGGTTATTGGTAAATACCGGGATTTTATTTTTCTTAGCCGCGGCCACAACCATCTCAATAGCCGGCTCAACGATATTGTCACCCCCAACCCACAAGGCCTCGACACCCTGGGAGCTGACTGCTAGTGCTGCCTCATAGACCTGCGAAACATTTTCGACACTCATCTCCACCAGTTCGATACCCAATTCCTTGCAGATAATGCGGGCTTTTTTAACACAAGCCACAGAGCACGATTCACCAACGCACCAAACTACGCCAACTTTTTTTAATTCCGGGTTCATTTTACGGGCAATCCGGAACACATCCGCAACCGGTTGGAAGGTTCCGATTCCAACCAGATGTGCCGGATGCTGATTTACTTCCGGCCCGGTGATTCCAACTCCTGCCGACATTGGGTCTGTAACGGCACAAAACACATGGAGTATTTCGCCATTCTTATTGGCATTTGCCATGACCTGTAAGCCGGGTGTACTGATCGAAATGACAATATTGAACTTCTCGCTGACGATATTGCTGGCAATGGTGTTCGCGATGGCCATATCCCCTTCGGCATTATATCTGCGAATCTCCATATTACCACTCTTATACTCTTTCGATTGTTTTAGGATATCCATTACTCCGTTCTCTGTAAACTCGAGGATCTGGTTTGAATTAAACCTGAAAATTGCAATTCTGGTTTTTCCGGCGATATGATGTCCCCCTTTGCGGTTTTGCAGATCGGATAGCAGCAGAATGGCGCACACACCAATAAGAAAAAGGAAAGGGCGTAAAAATTGTTTCATGGCAAGGTATCGTTTTTATTAAGAATTAATTACTATGATCCGGTTAAATTAAAGAAAGACAAATTCTCAAACATATTCACGCATCAGCAAATCGGCTACGACACTGTCAATCTGGTCTTTTCTTCGGAGTTCATCAAAGAGGGAGAGCAGATCGGCTACCTTAAGTCTTTTCTTCTCCTCTCCGCTGAAATCGTATTTGATCTGTCCCTGGTGCATCATAATGATCCGATCACCCAGATTAACAGCCTGCTGCATCGAGTGGGTAACCATCAACGTTGTGAGCTTTCCCTGGGTAATGATCGCTTCAGTAAGTTCAATAACTTTGGATGCTGTTTTAGGATCGAGCGCTGCCGTATGCTCATCGAGCAGCAACAGATCGGGTTTTATCCAGCTCGACATCAGCAGGGTAAGTGCCTGCCGCTGCCCTCCGGAGAGTTTCCCGATCGGACTCTCAAGCCTTTGCTCCAATCCCATATTCAGAACCTTAACACGGCTTTTGAGTTCGGCAGTCAAAGTGCCAGGTAATCCCCAACCCAAACCCCTTGGTTTCCCGCGTTTGGCTGCCAGGGCAAGGTTTTCGCCGATCGACATTCCGGGAGCGGTGCCACTGAAGGGATTTTGAAACACCCGGCCAATCTGAGCAGCACGTTTATACTCCGGCCATTTGGTTATATCCCTGCCATTCAAGGTTATCCGGCCCGAATCGGAGAGAAAGGTTCCTGCAACAGCATTAAGCAGCGTTGACTTTCCGGAACCATTGGTGCCCAACACACAGACAAAGCTTCCGTCTTCAATGGTAAGGGAGACATTCTGCAACGACATCACTTCGTTTATTGTACCTGCATTAAATGTTTTGCAGAGGTTTGATATTTCTAACATATTCGATTTAATATATTAATAATCAATTATCTTATTAACTTAATCTTCCTTGTCTTTTTCATAAACCCGGGTAAAACCAGGGCAAGAAAAACAAATCCTGCGGTGATCAGTTTAAGGTCGTTGGGGTTCATTCCCCAACGCAGGGCGATAGCGACCAGCAGCCGGAACAATACCGCTCCGATTACCGCTCCGGCAATTAACAACCCCAATTTTTTATCATTGATCAACGCCTCCCCAATAATCACGCTTGCAAGTCCCCACACCATCATACCGATCCCCATCTGAACATCGGCAAACCCCTGGAACTGTGCAAGCATCGAACCTGACAAGGCAATAAATCCATTGGAAAGTGCCACTCCAAAAACGATCATAACATTCGTATTTACTCCAAGTGCCCTGATCATCTGATCATTATCGCCAGTAGCCCTCATTGCTGTGCCAATATTGGTTCGGAAAAACCAAAACAGGATTATGCTTAAAATTACAAGCATCACCAAGCAGAAAAAAAGTACCCATAAATCTCTTACAGAAACATTCCAGCCGATCAGGTTAACCAGCGCATCCTTCCCTGAAACTGATATTGAAAAATTTTCAATCCAGGTGAACAGAGTTAGCTGTGATAACAATGGCATGTTACTCTTACCCATCACATGCAGGTTAACTGAATAGAGGGCGGTCATTACTAAAATTCCCGAAAGCAGGGGATTTATTTTAAATTGAGTATGAATCAGACCTGTTGCCGAGCCGGCCAGCAGACCTCCAATAAAAGCCATGGCTGTTGCGGCAACCGGATTGACTCCTGCCACAATCAGCGAAGCGGTAATTGCAGCTCCGAATGTGAAGGAGCCCTCCGCCGTAATATCCGGAAAATCAAAGATCCGGAAACTGATAAAAATGCCCAGCGCAAGTAGCGCAAGAACAAGTCCGATGGTGATTGAACCAATTAGTAGTGTCATTGAACTTTATATTTTAATCATTAACTTAGTTTTCCGATCCAGGCAACTCCTTGTTTAAAAGTGCTTTCCCCTATTCCGGCAATTTCACGCGAATCGTTGATCAGGTGCAGAACATCCATAACCTGACCTCCTTCAAACAGGTGAGATATCAGCCTGCCAGCCGATTTTTCATTCTTTGGCAATGACTGAAACGGGAAAACTGCAGTATGGGTATGAATGAAAGCCGGGGATCCCGGTTTCTCAGGGCGTAAAAATTTCCTGAACTGTTCTGACGGATCGGTTGAGTAAAAACCCAGCGAAACCGTAAGCATTTTCAGATAAGCAGGTTCGGTAGTAAAATGGATATTCTCCCGGATATCGGGAAATTCGAACAGTGGTTTACCATTCACAGGGGGTGTGTTAAGGCTTGCCCCAACCAATCCATCACTTTCGGCAATTACAAGAAATACAAATTGTTCTATTCCTGTTGCTTTTGTGAACCCCGACACAAGATCGGTCAATGAGATCGAGGAATTGATTTCCAATGGTTCAAAAGTGATCCTGCAGGAAAAATCCCCTTCGGCCTGAAGTGTACAGAGGGCATTAATTTCAGGTTCCAGTTTCCCCGTTTTAACCATATAATCGGGGATTTTTGAACCGTCAGAAGGTTTATAAACCAAGGCTTCACCAAAGGCAAGGAATTCTCCGTAACGGCTCTTGCAATCTTCAAATCCGTCACCAATAGCACCGATTCCTAACCCATACTGTTTAATATTGAACTTTATCTTATGGCTTTCATCTGCGGTAAATCCCGAGTTCAGGGTTAAATCAGGATCACCTGTCAGAAGCAGAGTCATTGGCTGTTCGGATAAAACCTCTGCTTCAAACCGGTAATGCGCAATTTCAAGCGAATTTAATTCCTGTTTGATTTTAACCGGAGTTTCAAATTCTGCCTGGGTAAACATCACCGTCATACCCACCATCTCGAGCACCTCTGCCACTCCGGGTGAAAGCTCTTCAAGAAGAAACAAACCTCCGATCTGTTTGATTTTTCGGTATTGAATAACCAGCGTTCGGATTCCGGCAGAACTCATATACTGGACTCCTGACATATTCATAATAATGCGATGGGCTCCCTCACGCACCAGTCCGTTGAGGTAATCGTCAAGATGACCGGCCCAGTTGGCATCGAGCCTCCCTTCAAGGTAGATTCGCTGTTCATCTCCGGGAGGATCTTTTCGGATATTGAGTTTATTTTCCATTCCTATATGGTTTTGACGTTATTTATTAATCATTTTAAGTTGCGGAAAAACTGTGAGAATCTGATCAGGAATACCAATATTAAATTCTTTTGCGGTTTCAGTATTGATCAGGTAATCGGTCTTTTTAACATTCTGATAAGGAATCTTAGCTGGATCTTTTCCAGTTAATACCTCATACCCCATCTCCCCTGCTTCGTATCCTGCCTGATAATAATCACGTGCACATACCGCCACAGCCCCATGGTTTATAAGATTGGTAACAAAGCCATAAAACGGTATCTTGCTGTTATGCGACACTTTTAAAATTGCCGCGGTACAACTGCCTGTTAAATTATCAGAGATCTGACAAAACGCATCGATACGATTCGAAACCAATGTATTTGCCGCATCAAGAACTTCAGTAGCACTATTGGCAGGTACAGCAACCAACTCGATACCGCGCTTTTTAGCTTCAGCAGTAAGTCGCTCCTTGTAAGAAACCGAGTTGACCTCAGCCGGGGTAAA
The DNA here is from genome assembly GCA_947475715.1 of Prolixibacteraceae bacterium. Lineage (GTDB taxonomy): Bacteria > Bacteroidota > Bacteroidia > Bacteroidales > Prolixibacteraceae > JAAFHB01. Next base: position 53,302 of record CANJNY010000009.1, on the reverse strand, counting down.
TACCGTTCCCACCCTTTTTAACCCCGGATGCAATGTCTGAACCAGCTTTATAAGCCCTTCAAAATCACTCATCGTAGAAGTACCGCAGAAATTACTCAGGTGATCTTCATCCGATTTCCCCAATCCGGCAGCCTTTGGATCACCCACATTGGAAAAAACAATCTTCGCTTCGGGCAACTTCTTTGCAAATAACTGTGCAGTGGGCGTTGAAAGGGCAAAAACCAAATCCCACGTTTCATTCCCTATCGTTCCGGCAATACTGTTCAATGTTGAAATATCACCCTGCGCATTATAAACTTTTAAGGTATAATCAGCCCCGTCAATTAGCTTCTTATCTTCCAATGCTTTACGTATCCCTTTTTCACAATCTTCAGAATTTGGACTATCGGCATAATGAACAAGTGCAAACTTTCGTTTATTAACCTTCGCAGAGAGATTATTTGCAGGAAGATAAAGCTTAGGAATCGTTAAGCCAAGGATTTTGGCTTTTTCCATATTGATGAGTACCTCTTCATTTGAAAAATTTTCGAGCGGGATCGTGTCGGGCGAAGCACCATTCAACAGTAAGGCAACAAGGTTAGCGGAATGATAGCCAACGCCTCCCCAACCCGGACCAATAGCCGCCAGAGCACCTTTCGCGATCAGTGGTGAATCGTTCACAATCACAGGAATTGAACTTTTACTACACAGTCCTGATACGGCATCAAATGCCTGAGTAACGGTATTGTCGCCGGAGATAAACATCGCATCAATCCCTTTGCTCAGAATAGCCTGGGTGGCCTGATAGACCTCTGAGCTATTAATCACCGGTATTTCAACAAGCTCAACATGCTTATTTGCCGCTACCTTGCGCATCAAACTCACCACACTGCGGGAGTTCGCCTCTGCATTATTGTAGATCGTCCCGATTTTTTTTACTCCGGGAACCGTTTCAAGGATAAATTGAATCGTTTTTTCAACGGGAGGGAATGACCCGATTCCTGAAATACCCCTGACATGATCGGTTAAACTTTTGCCTGCACCTGCAGCAATCGGATCGGAACAAAATGTAAAGGCAACAGGATGCTTTTTGATCGTAGTCAAAGCCCCGGTAACGCAGGGAGTCGAAGTAACAAGGACCAGATCGAGCTCCTCATTATCCATATTCAGGAGTATCGGGGAGATATTCCCAATCTCTCCATTCGAATGTGATTCAAATACTTTTAGATTCTTTCCCCGGTCAAAACCCAGCTCACCAAGGCGCTTCCACAATCCTGAAAGCAATTCATCATGCGATGCTTCGGGGGCAAAGTAACAAAGTCCTAACTTATAATTCTTCCCCGGTACCGCCTCCGATCCAATCTGATTAGTCGTACGAACAGGAATCTTCTTTTTGTTCCTGTTCTGAAGATCAGAAAGAAGCAAAATTGCTGAAACTATAAGTAATGCCAAAATCCCGCGTGAAAATAATTTCATAACAGATTAATTCAATGATTCTGTTTAGTTAGATCAAATAAATTTAGATTCTGCAATTTAATGAATTTTTAGTCACACACAATGCCATAACATCAATATAAATTCATTTTCCAGGATATTAAAATCGGATAATATTTCACTATAACTAGTGGATACGAATGTCAAAATAAAAATCAATTAATGAATCGGTTTGCCTTGCCGGTTACCTTTTCAGGTATCTGTAACCCTTGCTCAATACAGGCTTTACGATTAATAATCAGGTCGTATTTAAGTATCGGTTCAATCTTCCTCCCGGAGGGGGTCCTTCCTTTGAGAATCTCAACGGCTTTAAGCCCTGCCAGATAGCCCCACTGATCGTAATTGACACCGAGTCCAATCGCGGCACCCTTTTCGGCCTGCAGAGGATCGGTAACAAACAGGGGAATCTTATGATCGGAAGCCACCTTCGCCAGAACAGACAAACCCATATAAATCGTATTATCAGCCGCGGCGACTAACGCATCAATTTTCTCTCCTGCGAGATATTGACCTGCCTGAAGAATATCATTCGAACTGGTTACCGATGCTGTAACAAGGGTAATTCCGCGATTGGCAAATTCTTTGCTCAGTACCTTCACCGAATACTCGGCATTGGGTTCCGAATTATTGTAAGGTATACCAACCCGTTTCAGATCCGGGATACATTCCAACATCAGATCGACAAACGAACCGGCATCTAACGGATCAAATACACCATACAGATTCTCAGGAATTGTTTTAAAGCCGATCTGTTCCGGACCAAAGGAAACCGTAAAAACTACCGGGATAGCACGGACACTCTGAGCTGCAGCAGTCATACACGGAGTACTGTTTGTAATAATAAGATCTACATTTTGCGCAAGGAACGATTGCAGGATGGTGTTTATCATCGACAAATCACCTTGTGCATTATTATCCAGTAAGTTGATATTCTTTCCATCGACAAATCCCGAATCTGAGAGTGCACGAAAAAGACCCGACTTAGCCGCATCCAATACCTGATCCTGAGTAATCTGGATGTACCCAATCGTGGTTTTTCGAGGTGAGTTTTGACATGCCACAAATAGGAAAACAAACGCAATGACATAAAAAAAGATTATCCGATTCATTTTATATGTTTATAATTTGATTTTCATTTGCCAGATAGCTTGCTGGCCATAGCTAGTCATCCTCTTACATGACAAGATATTGCCTATGGCTGGTTAGCCTTGGTTTTTTAATTGATATAATTTATAAAACTACCCATTTAAATACTTTAGAAAGAGAAGTTGGCAAATGAATACGGTGTCGATTCCAATGGAGATTATGCACATTGCACAATTATTTTCTCTTTACTGTATTTATTGAAAGGAGTTTACGCATCCAATCGAAATAAAGTGCCAGGTACAAAGCTAAACACATCAACCAGATTACTGAAAGATTGAACCAGAAAGTGTCAAATAATTTTCCGGCAATTCGTTTTTGGGATGCAAGAAAATGTGCCCTTCCATTATTAAAATCAGGATCTTTGTAAATTGGGGCTGCTTTTTGCATTATACTCACCGGAGTTTCCCGGTAAAAGTCTTTGGCTTCAGCATTCAAGACCATTACTTCAAGAGATTTATTGTAATATTTCATCTTTTGGTTGTAGAGGAAGTTTTCTCCATTCTGAAGCGAAATATCAGTAATGATTTTATCTTTTTTATTCTGAAGAGCTTCACTAGTTTCGGAATGATAAGTTTTTAGCTTGTTAAGATGGTCTTTGGCAAGTTCTGCAATATTAAAATTGAATTGCTCCGGGTTGAGTTTGTTTATCTCACTAAATGGGGCAAATTGATTTTCATTGTCAAGTTTTTGTATCTCATTCTTAATAAGAACCAGCTTTTTTTCTATCTCCTCAGCGGTCTTGCCTGTTTTCTGCCATCCCGTAACAAGGTCGATCTTGCCGATTAAATCAGAAATAAGAATTTCAGAACGAAAGCGTGCCTGGGCTATTTTTTTTTCTAAATCAAAAAAATGATCCATATAGACATTGCTCTTAAATTGCTCAACAGCAAGTGCTTCGAATGCCCATCTGGAAACCATTACTTCTCCTGCCATGACAATTGCATCTTTCGGGGAACTTTTGTCTTGCAGATCATCAAACTTTACGATTACACCACAAAGCAGGATCTGAGGAATGAGTAGCAACGGAATAAGTATATAAATAGTGACAACCGAATCAAATGCTGAAGAAATATTTAAACCCAGCAGATTGGAAAATACGGCAACGGAAAATAGGATCAGCCAATAGGTTATATTCATTCCATAGATACCCAGGATCAAATTCCCTATAATTACAAAACTCAGGGCTTGAAATGCCGACAGCAGGATTAGAAATATGACCTTCGAGTTAATGTAACTGAATCGGCTCAGGTTAAGAAATGATTCCCGCTGTAAAATTTTACGATCTTTCACAATCTCTTCAGCGCTAATGCTCATCCCCATGAATAGCACAACAACTATTGACATGAACATGTAGGATATCAGACTCTTATTTTCAAAGAAAACATATTCATTATTCACCGCAAAGCGGGTGAAATATGCCACGATGATTGCCAAAATTGGTGCTTCCATAAGGTTAACAAGCATATATTGCTTGTCAGTCACCTTAATACGGAGGTTGCGCTCGAAGAAAATCCTGAATTGTTTGAATAATCCGGGCTTTTTAAATGCTGTTTGTGGCAATTGGGGAACAGCAATATTATCTTCCTGATCTAATTTTTTTGACTTCTCCAGATATAACTGATGCCAGTATTGAGCCGCAAAACGCCGGTGGGAAGTGAAATATCCGGAACTATTAATTTGTTTGGTTTCCACTATTTCAAGAACCTGCTCAGGATTTACATTGCCACAATTTAAGCATTCGCAGGTGTCAGAATTTATATGATTTACCTGTTGTTTGAAATATATTATGGCATCAAGGGGATTTCCAGTGTAAATTGGCCTACCCCCCTTGTCCATAATCCATAACTGATCGAATAATTTGAAGATCGCTGACGATGGCTGATGAATATTAACGATGATTAATTTACCTTTCCTCGCCTGTTGTTTTAGCAGCAACATCACCATTTCCGAATCTGTTGAGGAGAGACCGGAAGTAGGCTCATCAACGAAAAGGATATATGGTTCACGGATAAGCTCCAAGGCAACATTTAGCCTTTTCCGCTGACCTCCACTAATGGTTTTTCTAAGTGGGCTTCCGACTTTGAGATCTTTGAAATCATAAAGCTCCAGCTCATTAAGAATATCAAAAACCTTCTTCTCAATATCTGCATTTGATAATTCATCGAAACAGAGCCTGGCATTAAAATTAAGGTTTTCCCAAACGGTTAAGTCTTCAAATAACAGATCATCCTGTGGAACAAAACCGATTAAACCTTCAATTTCCTTCTTGTTCCGATGGATATCGAACTGGTTAATCTTAATCTCACCTTGCTGGACAACAATATTCCCGTTAAGAATATTCAGCAACGTAGATTTTCCAACTCCGCTGCCTCCCATAACTGCAATTAATTGTCCTGAGTGTTCAGCGAATGAGAAATTATAAAGTCCGTTTTTGCTGTTTGGAAATCTGAATTCTAAATTATTGCCACTAAATACAAATTGGATATCTGTTTTCCGGTCTATAAAACTATTCGCAATATCGATATGGTAAATAGGTTCTATACGTTGCCCTCGTATAATCCCACCCTCCCTGAATGCATAAAAACGTCCAGGTAAAATAAGATTTCCTTCGAGCGTCAATTCCTCCCTACCCTGTAAAATAAAAATAAAATGTCCGATCTGCGAGGATCGCATAAACAAAATATCGCCATCAATATTTTTTTTCCTGATGTGTTTGGAGCTGGTGCCAGATGTTTTTTCCTTATTGTCTATGAGCAAGAAATCCTCAGAATCAACCTGATCGTTTGAGGTATGAAAGATAAAGTCGATAAATTTGGCAACTTCAGCCTCATTGATATCAAATACTTGTGCCAGGATATTAAATAGTTTTCTTGCTCTTTCGGTATCACCTCCTTTGGCTAATTCGAGAAATCTGAGAAAAACCATGATCTGTTCATCCTTCTGAAGCCTCCCTTTAATCCGGGTACTGATTCCCAAAGCCTGCTCATCTAAATCGCCCGTGAAGGGTGATTCACCATCAAGATCATAAAAATCAAGCAACTCTTTAAATAACTCCAGATACTCGTCAGAGGATGAGATTCCCAGGTGCAATTGAAGATACTGGGAAAAATTCCGAAGTGCATCTTCTTTTTTCGAACCGGTAATTGCAGAGAATAAGGCAAAAAGATTTATTAAGGCATTTAGGGTTGTCTCGTTCATTGCATATTTAAATTTCTACCGGATGAATACCAAAGGATTAAAATCTACGGATATTGGTACTTGTCAATATCCGTAGATTTCGAACTAACTAGATCATGCTATTTCGTAGCTTTTGAATTTGAGGTGCAATTATTTTAATTTCCGGATCACCAATTACTTTGGTCTCTTCGAAGAACTTCATAATTGGTTTCATACTTTCAAAATATGGCTTTATGGTTTCATCTACCGACATAACCTCCAGAAGTTTAAAAACGGTTGCAACACGCTCCTTTTGATTTCTCACTAATTCAAGGAATTCGTAGTTATCATGTGCGAATAGACATATCTGGGTAAGAATATATAATGCCTCAACGTTTGCACCCATTATGGATAATCCATATATTTTGGAATGAGTGCCTACCGACATCTGCTTATGAACTTCACTAAATATCAAGCTGGTAAGAATTTTGACAGAATCTTTATTTGATTGATTATTGGTTATTCTTGCATTTAATTTTTTTATGCCTTCGAACTCACCGCCTATTCCAAGATCTAAGACAAGACCACGTATCACCTTATTAATCTTCAGCTCCATATCACCCCGATTATAAACTGAAGCATATTTTGTGTCAACTGCATAAAAACCGATTCCAAGACTTTTCGAATTTTTGGATATCATTTTTTCAGCGTTTTCAACAGGAAGGGTTAGGTCAATCATGTAAGAAGCGCCAGCATTATTTAGCATCTCAATCAATTCAACGCCTTTTGGCGCATCCTTGACGATTTCCAAAATCTTGCCCTTTAAATTAGCAGTCTCTGTTGCTTCTATTGACCCATTTATTCCTATAGATTTAGTTTCCTTGGCCTGTTTAGGGGCATTTGTACACCCTGCCATCAGAATGGTTGCAATCGTTATTGTAAATAATGGTTTCAAACAAATTTTTTTCATGATTATTTTAGTTAAGAATAAAAATTAATACATTATTGAAGATTAATCCCTCAATATATGATGGTCTAAAAATAATATTTAATTAAATACTTATTATCATTTTTCAGTAAATTTTAAGTGGCAATTTTGCCCAAATATTATAGTGCTTTTACAATTTTTTGATTTCTAGGCGTGTTCGGGTTTACAGACAACTTGCAAATAAGTCGTTCAGGCACCATTTTGTTATACACTGTTTTATAATCGGACATTGCGAAAAGTGTATCCTCCTTCCCTTTGTTTCTTAACTATAATTGTTTTCCACATTTACTGCTGAACAAACTGTATTAAATTGAAAATCCAATTTGTTCATCTCACTTGATCACCTTCAGATTCCAGGGAATAAAAATTAAATACTAAACAGTTGACATGAACGGGTTAACTGCTTTTCTTGACATTGCATTTGTATTCACACTTGCGGCATGTCAAACAACACCTTTTAAAATTACGATTGGGTATATTCAGAACACTCAGGATCAGGTATTCGATGCGGCTAAGTCTGATCTTTTTCGTGCAATTTCAGATTCGTAAGAAAGGTAAATACGCTATATAAATTGCGGATGAAATTACATAACTTACTTATTAATAGAAATTTACGAATAACAATAGTTTTAATTTTTTTAATATTATTAATATTATATTTGCAAAAAAAAACGCATATTTTAATTAGCATTTTAGCATGATCGACATAATAAGTAAAGTTCTTCTGGGTCTGGGATTAATGTTTACCGGAGTTCAGATGTTATCCGCCGGACTAAAACAGATGGGAAGCAGGCCGTTCCGCATGTTTGCCTCGCAATCGGTATCATCCAATGGCAAGGCATTGTTGTTCGGAATGGGTTCCGGAGTTATTATGCAAAGCACTTCGGCAGCACTTATGATTCTGGCAAGCCTGATCTCTGCGGCAATGCTCAATGTACCTCAGGCAATCGCGATACTGACCGGATTCAGCGTCGGAAATTGTGTATTATTGTTTTTAGTTTCTATGAATATCTCCGTCGGGATCATGTTTCTGGTCGGGATAAGCGGAATTTCGATGTTTTTAACCAAAGATGAGAGATACGTTGTCTATTTCAGAATTGGGCTTGGATTGGGTTTGATATTCTTTGGGAATATCATGATGTCGACAGGAGTAAAGCCTTTACGTGAGGAGGCCTGGTTTGAAGGGGCGATGGAGTTTAGTCGCAATTATTCACTGCTTTCAATCATTGTTGGTGCCGCACTTGGGTTTATTGTGCAATCATCGACCGCCGTGGGGCTTGTTGCTATTGGGCTGGCAAGGGAGAATATCCTTTCAGGTCCCCAGACATTTCTGTTTATGTATGGTGCTGCAATAGGGTCAACAATGTTCAAGGTTTTACTTGGGCAGGCGTTTCGGGGAACATCGCGGCAACTGGTGCGATTTGTAAACCTTTTTAATATCTTCGGGGCTGCAGTTTTTATTCTGCTCTATTACGTCGAAGTTTATTCTCATTTACCCCTGCTGATGGCAATGCTCAATTATTTTGAACTCGACCTTGTCCATCAGGCAGCATGGGTATTCCTCCTTTTTAATCTCACTTCGGCAATTTTCTTTATCGCCATTAACGGGCCACTAACCCGCTGGCTGGCCAGAGCGCTCCCTGCGTCAGAGGAGGAAGACTTATCCATTCCCAAATATTTAACGGAATTCAGGGATCAGGATCCTGAAACAGGACTTGAAATGATCCATCTTGAGCAAATCCGGGAGCTGGAACAAATTGCAGCGTTCATCACAACATTACGAGAAGAGTATCAGGGTCCTACCCTGGCTTTACGTCTTGAAGCATTTCAGTCCCTGGCAGGACAGGTGGCTACCTCTACAGCAGCCATAGCAGCAATGCCCTTGCTGGAACAGACCACAAAAGATCATGCGCACCTACAGACGCGTCAGACTTTACTTGATCAACTTGCTGAAAGTACTGCTTCTGGCGTTCAGATCATTAGTCAGGCAAGGGCATATTCATCGATAAACGGGCTTTCGGATGCTTGTATGGAGTCTATAGAATTCCTGCTTAATTTTGCCGTTGAAACAGTAAAAACAAGGGACCTGGCTGACATTCAAATGATTTTAAATCTAAGTTCCTCAAGTGGCCCCTCCATGGAAAAACTTCGAAAGGCCTACATCGAAAGTGAAAAACTCGATTCGCCACAAAGCAAAGGATGCCTCCTTGACCTGACCATGGGTACAGAGAAGATCTTTTGGCTCCTAAACTCGATGATGGGCTATAGGATCCCGGATACGAAAAAGGTCTGATCGAAAAGCAGGTTAACCCAGTTCAAAACTTGTTACACCGTAAATTTTCTGCAACGGTAAACCGGGTGCAGAACCGGTATACATTCTGGCAGTCTCAAAGCAGGGGCTCATCTTATACCTGGCGACCAGATCTATCGCTTGCGGATTTACTTCGGGAATATCTAAGAAAACGGGGGACCGTTGGGGTGCCTTGGCTTTGAGGGACTGAAATAAAATATCCGCTACCTCAGCAGTATCAGCAAACAACGGGCCAATCTTATAACCTGACCGGCAAATCCGAATTACTCCATATCCGATAAGATGACCACTCTTTACCACACCTAAAGCAGTACTCTGAGGCTGGTTTACCCAGTACTTCAAAAAGAGAGAGCGGTTGGCAGGAAAAAAAGATTCATCATATTCACACAACTTCTCAAAGGGGAGGTTATGCAACTGAACGATTCCGGGATAATCGGGAGTTACACCCCCACCCAAACCCTGGTACCTGATGTTTTTGTAAGCCATTTTAAAACCAAAACTGAGGTAGTTTGACTGTTTTTCGACAACCCCATCCAGTCCGATATTACACCCGTTGAGGTATTCCAGAGCAGCTTTGCCGATAAGCGGGCCGTAACTTAACCCACGGTATCCGGGCCTGACAATATAAAACCCAATAAATCCAAAATGATCATTGTATTTAATTGCCGAAATTACAGCGACCGGTTTATCGTCCAGCAATCCGATCAGAAATCCATTGGGATCAGTATTATAGAAACAGTCACCATCGTTCAAACCGGGATTCCATCCTTCTGTGGCAGCCCATTCGATCGCGAGATCTACCTCCTCGCGTTTCATCACTCTTATTTTATAGCTAATCCCGTCCATTTGAATTGAATCAAAATTTCTAAGGTTTAAAATAGTAGTAATTTATTCCGGGTTCTTCGTTGAATCTGTTTTTTTACTCAGCCACTCTCCTGACTTAAGTTTATTTTTAAAGTTCAGGTAGACATCTTTTCCGATTAACACAACTCCCAGCCAAAACATCACCTCTGCGGCCACAATAAGAACCGGAGTTAAGGCTAATTTTGTGTTAACATTTACTGAAAGAAATGGAATTGCAAACAAAACGAAAAATATCACGATTGAAAACAAGATGACCGCTATCCCAAATCTGTATTTCAATTTCCTGATGTTCATGGCATTAAATCCCAATTAATTCAAATAAATTAATACAGCCGAAACCGCAGATCCTAAGAATATCTTCTGATCGAATTATTCCGCCGCTTTTTCTCTGGCTTTTCGAACTGCGATAAAGCTACGGATAAAATAAACCAGATTCACCGCACAAGAAATTATCATAAAAGAAACCCGTGAAATGGCCAGATTATCTGAACGCCCTATTGCACCCAATAGCGGTTTAATAAAAGCAATCAGTAATACGAGCGTAAGCAAAACTGCAAGATGAGCAATTACCTTGTTTTGCGCTTTAACTCCGGTAACAAAATAGAGTAATAAAATACCGGCAAAAACAGGAATAAGAGCCGTTGGGGATGGAGCCTGAGATCCTAAATAGCCCCATGCACCGAGTAAAATCAGAATAAAACCATTCAACATGGTTACAAAATATACCTTCATAAAAATTGGATTTAAAAAATAAACATTAGGAAACTTATTGAATCCCCGATTTAACAGATAACAAGAGCAATTAGCAAATTGTTGCGAACACAGTTAATTTACTATTTCCAGTGAAGGGGTGGCTTGAAACCAGGATTTCACTAAAAGATTAATCTTCTTCTTTTCCGCTATATTTTTTGGGGTATTTCTCCTTCCCTTTCATGGCGAACCAAATAATCCGGTTAAAAAGATCATCATCTCCCTGATCGATAAAATCGAACTGAGGCTCCATACTTTTGCGTGCGAAATGGAGTGCTGCCCCTTTTAACTCTGCTAAACTCTTGTTCATCTCATTCAATGGGATCTGATTTGGCAAAGCCTGATAAGGGGAGAAATCGGGAATGGAAGAGAAACAATCGAACATCGGCATCGCCACAGCATCGCTTATGTTCATCGGAGGAATGCCTAATATCTGCTCGATGGTCCTCAAAATGGAAACCTGATTATAATTCGTTTTAACCGTTTTCTTAAGTCTTGAATATGGGCTTACAACAGCTCCAACGGTACGATAAGCAGACACATGATCCCACCCATCCTGAGAATCATCTTCGGTAATAAAAATGGCCGTGTTTTTCCAGAAGCGGCTTTTCGATATTGCTTCAATAATCTGTCCCAATGCGACATCATTGTCAGCAACCAGTGCACGCGGAGTAGGAAGACCCGGACGTGTTCCTGCTGTATGGTCATTCGAGAGGGCCATAACCATGAGTTCGGGCCATTGATCCCCTTCCATTTTATCATATTCATTCATTTCGTCCAGAAAGGCTTTTGCCCTTTGGACATCAGAAATCTTATGGTTATCAGATGCAGGAAAATTCGGACTCAGGATAGCTTCAACGGGTTTGATAGTCGTCTTATTCTTAAAATTGAATTTCTCCCCTTTTTGAAACCCTTCATAAATCGAGGTCCAGGTTAGATCTTTATCAAATTCAACATCGCAGGCTTCGCCATAAATGCGGGCACTCTTTCCATGTTTCAGCGCATTGTCCCAGATAAAACCGGTTGGGGCATAAACAAGTGCATCATATTGAACGTGTGGATAACTTCGGATCCAGGCGCGCATATTTTTCTCAACATAATCGGTAACGATACCCATATCGGTCCACTGATGACCATCTGCGGAGCATTTTCCGGATGCATGATAATTGTCCATCAGGAAAAAATCGTTCACAATTTTGTGTATATTGGGGGTGATCTTTTTTCCGAAGATGCACAAACTGGAGTCTCCATCACCTGTAAGAACGTCCCCAAAAACCTGATCATAAGTACGATTCTCTTTGATTATATAAACAACATGTTTAAATACAGATGGCTCACCTATCCTCAAAGGAAGGGGAACCGGAGCGATGTTTTTTCGGGGAAGCTTGTCGGTAAGAGCAAGTCGGAATAGCTGATTTGACTTTTCTACCTTTTCGGTATATTTCTGCAGTTGTGATTTTTGGGGAACCGGAATAACCGAAACCGATGCCATCATCCGATGAGAATTATAGCTCGTATGACCCGTCGTCTCCGAAATAGTTGGAATACGTGCACCTTCCGCCTCGATATTGGCGACAAAAAGCAAACTGTCGTGATAAACTGCAACTCCACCCGGATAAGCACCTGTAGGTATAAATCCGGTCGTTTTACTCTCCTTTTCAATTGACGCGGATGATGCTTGTTTTCCAAGAGCTACAACCGCCAGGGCATTATCCATGCCGTTTGCGACATAGAGTGTTTTGCCATCGGATGATATCCCAAGTCCATTAGGCGAATCCCCAAAATAGTTGTTTTTATCGGCAGATAAACGGACAGAGATTTGTTCTTTCACTTCATCCCTGTCAGTACTAATCACCGAAACCATATCGCTGTTGGCATTCGAAACATAAACAAATTTCTGATCTTTGCTGGTGATTACATCATTGGGATGCAAACCCACGACAATGGTTTTCAGAACCGAACCCGATTTAGGATCCAATATGGCGACTGTCCCCTCCCGTGTGGCCCCGGTCCTTGGGTCAACTTTAGCGCTTCCCCAGGGAGCACCTGCCACATTTAAATCTCCTGCATCGGGTGTTGCCCCGGCCCAGTTAGAGACATAAAGCTTTCCATTAGCCTGCGTTATCCCGAAAGGGGCAACCCCTGTCTGAACAGACCAGATCGTTTTGGCTGTATTGAGATCCAATTTTTCTACGCTGTTATTCCCGTTTAGGACGACATAAAGAACCGACTGATCACCCTCCTGAGCTACAATCAACTCATTGGGCAAGGCCGTTTCAGCTGGCTTAACCGCCTCAAATACAATTGTCCTGATAAACTTAATCTCCTTTCCATTCCATCCAGCCTGAACAACACAGGATTTCTTCTCTTTGCCGATCGCTCCCCAGAACAGTTCATAGGTATCGCCGGTTTTACGCCACGAGATACCGCAATAGGTATTCATCAAACTCTCCTTCACAAAGGGGCTTCTCAAGAGTGAGCGGCTGACAATCTTCCGGGTTACCGGATCGATAATCACAACCGAGTATCGTCCCTCGACGGCAATCCACTTCCCATCGGGTGAGAGGGAGCAATCGAGCGCATGATTTTCATCCCCCTTATCCCCAAAATAAAGCTGTTCCCCTGCCGGATCAACCCATTTATTGTAGGGCATCATGGCAGGCATTATGCTCCCTGACATGGTACTATTCTCATACGACGTGACATATTTCTGCTGTTCCCGCAGCTCTTTTTTCGACTGAGAAAATGCCGGAACAGCAGAAAAAAGAGTTGCTGTTAAAATCAAAATAGACAATTGATTCTTCATAAATAGAGATTAATATGTACTACTCAAATTGAATTTATAATAACTGTTTTCAAGGGAATCGATTAGATTTGAATTTAATCCCGGGAGATTTTGCTAACCTTACAAAGTATCATAATGCCCTCCACTGGGAAAAATATGGATCGAATCTTCGTCATACCTGTAGATCAACCGTTCAGACTGAGCTATTCTGCGTGACCAAAACCCGGATAAACCATATTTTAGCTGCTCCGGTTTTCCAAGACCTATCGCAGGATCTTCCCGTTGCATCTCCTTTAAAATCCGACATAGATTCTTAAGTACTACTTTGTCTTTAAACCTTAGTGCTTCATAATCGATCCAGGTTTCGCCTTCAAATACGATTGATCTCACAAAGATGTTCACGGGTTGGTTTAGAACCACTGTTTTCCTCATAGGTTTTTGATGATTCTGCAACCTGACGCATTAACGATTTGTTTCTAAGGACATAAAATGTTTCCTGTTCCCGTTCCCACTCTTCAGCACTTAAGATGATAAAGTCCTTACCCTCAATGCAGTTTGCCCTGATTGGCTGATGCTCGGCAATCGCCTTATCGACAAACTCTTTAAGATTAGCTCTGAATCTATTTACGGAAAGTTCAATCATGATTCGATAATTTACGATTACAAAAGTACGGTAAATTAGACTATGACAAACCTAAATCCCGCAAATAAATTCAATCTGCCATTAAAATAATTCCATATTATCATCTATTTCTTCGACGCTTTTTCTGCCACCATTTTAAGGACAGCGGTATCGCTCCACTCGGCGCAATGACCTGCCATTGAGGTAAATGATATTTTAGCATCCGATTTTGGATTCTCTGTTTTATCGAGGTACATCTTTAAAAACCTTGTGGCTACGTTCGAGTAAAGCATATCCATATCACCGGTCCAGATCCAGATTTTTCCCTGAAGTTTGGGCCCCAGTGTTGACCAGTTTTTCTGAAGTACCTTCTTAAGATCATACTTCTCCCATTGCGCCGCAACCTGATGATCGATTTTTCCCGTAAACGGGTCAATCATCAGCGAAGGAAGGCCATCTTTTCCTTTGGGCCCGAATACCGCATTATAGGCTCCAAACTGCTCACCCGATACAACGTAAGTATTGCTTCGGCTTATTACATTCTCATCCAGGATTGCCGCCTGCATCGATCCTTTGGGTTCGCCATAAATTGTCCGGGATTCGGGTTGCAGATAACCAAACCGATTAATAAAAGCGCTCTCATCACTGTAGATATTGATAAGACCATAATGCTCAAAATCAACAGGATCAGGACTGTAGGCCCAGGCTCCGTCAAAGAAATCGGGATAAAAAATCTGCAATCCAAGCACAACCCATCCGCCGGTTGAGGCACCAGCCAGATAACGCATGTGTGAATCCTTATTATAATGAACCATTTTTTCAATTTCAGGAATCAGCTCCTCAGTCAACGCCTTCCCACAAGGACCATTATTTTCGGAATCAACCTGATACGAATCGCCATAAGGTCCCTGGGAGTCCAGAAAAACATAAATAACCTGAGGCGCATCCCCTGAAAACCACCATTGGGCGAAATCCTTATTGGCCATCATCCCGTTAACACCCGTATATCTGCCGTTCAGACCCGGAGCATGATAGCAAATCGGGTATGATTTACCCGGATTTTCGAAGTATCCCGAAGGGAGCAAAACAGAGGCTTTGAGATCACGTGCCCTTCCCCAAAATTCGGAAAGGAACTTACTTTTTATCACCACAGGGATCACAAACTTATTTTCAACGATTTTATACGCAGGAATCACTTTATTGAGATTCAGGTTCAGTGTAACCGCTCCCGATATCTCGACAGAATCAATATTACTAACCATATTCCCGGGAATATTGATCTGCCCATCGTCAATATTCTGCTTATAAACAGCCTGGTAATAATATTTATGAGGTATCGGAACGAAACCTTCCGCAAGATCGGTGTGAAGGATATTTTTATCTGCTGAATCAACGATATAGGTTGCCGTGGGATTCCAGCCCGAGGGTGTAATCCCGATTGTCACATCTGAATTATTTCGAGGCTCTTTCCCCATCTTTGTACTGAAATAAATTAGCAGCCGGCCACCCTGGATAAATGAAGGCCTAACCTCAGGCGAAACAGAGACCCTTGCTTTCAAAAATGGTAGTTCCTGCGCCGCAAGCAACAGTGGCAAACTAATTAAAAACAAAATCGGAACTCTTTTTATCATTGGGCACATATTGAATTGATTATAATTTGAAATTTCGTTGGCAATATGGAACTCATTCACCTGCCAAAACATGAATGAATAATGATCTAATATCCGATTTTGCCGGTCAAAGATAAGAAAATAAAATTTCAGGAAAATGACAATTTAATTACAAAAAAGTCTAACTTCATGAACATTATTAAGGTAATTAATTAAAAAAGTAAATCCCTTTAATTTAATAGAAAAATTCTGAAACTAAACCGTAAAGTTTATTGTTCTCAGTATTAATAATTCAATAAATATGCGAGCTCTCTTAGTTATAATTTCCATGATAATTCTTTTTGCCTCATGCACAAAAGATGCCCTTACACCAGCTCCTGTTCCTGTAAGCACCACCAAACCGGTAACTTATAACGATTTAAGCTATGGGACACAGGGATTACAAAAAATGGATATTTACCTCCCGGGAGGAAGGACCAAAGCAACCACCAAAACCATTATTGTGATCCATGGCGGTGCCTGGATTGAGGGAGATAAGTCAGAAATGGCTTTTGTGATTGATTCGATTAAAAAGAGAAACCCCAATTTCGCTTTTGCGAACCTCAATTATCGCCTGGCCGTTAATGGGGCTGCCAACGTTTTTCCGGCTCAGGAGATGGATGTAAAAGCCGCAATTGATTTTTACCTGGCCAAAACATCCGAATATGAAGTTTCAAATGACCTTATCCTGCTTGGTGCCAGTGCCGGAGCCCATTTGGCGCTGCTCCACGCATACAAGAACGATCCTGCAAAGCATGTCAAAGCGGTGGTCGATTTCTTCGGCCCAACTGATCTGGTAGGAATGTGGAACGAAAATTTTATTCTGCAGTTCGGATTAATCATTGTGATTGGCAAATCGTACATTGATACCCCTTCAATTTACCTCCAGTCGAGCCCGATTAACTATATCACGGCGCAAAGTCCCCCAACCATTGTTCTTCATGGCTTACTGGATGATCTCGTGCCACCTGCTCAGTCGACACTGCTTATCAACAGACTTAATTCCGCAGGAGTAAACAACCAACTGGTAACCTATCCTAATGAAGGTCATGGATTTTCGGATGCTGACAACACTGATGCTTTAAACAAGATCCTCCCCTTTCTTGCAACTTATGCAAAATAGCGAAATCTGCCAATAGCCAGCCGCTAGTAGCCAGCCGTAACCTCCTTAACCGCAATAATCTGTACCGGACCAATCAGGCCCGAAGCAGGTAACGCCTTAAACCCGAATTCCCTTGGCGTTTCCTTCTGAACCGATCGGTCGCCGAACCGGGAGACCAGATCTTCAGGGACCGGCGGTGGCTGAGTCATCGCCGAAACCCTATTAATCAACGTATTGGTAACCAAAACGACCAGTTTATTCACGCCAGGCTTTGCAACACCTGTCACCTCTACTTTCTGACCGCGCATCCATATTATCCCCGGAAGGTTATCATTTAATCGAACCTCTGCGATATTCCCCACTTTTCCTAAATCAAGAAACAACCTTAGATCCTTCTGAAGATAATCCACCGGGAGATTAAAGCTGATCTCATACCGACCCGTTCCGCTGAAGTTACGGGTCAACGGATCATCAATCCAGGAAGAGAGCAACTCAGACTGGCTGGTGAAAAATGGAAAATCTTCCCCTTTAAGCTCCATACTCCATTTCCCTGAAATCAGGTAAGGGGCCGGGATGCCCGAAACTTCGGTGGTGATCTTTATCTCTTTGTTTTCTGATTTTACAATTGTGTAACAGGTGCCGTTGCGGATTGCAAGGGCTCTTAAAATGTGTTTACCGGCTTTTACAATGTCAGAAAAGCTTGATTGAGTAACGTATGCTTCAGGTTCTCCCGGCGAAAACTCAAGAAAAAGAGATTCATAAGGCAACAGGTTAAGGGGCACTTTTATGCCATCTTTCGCTTCTGTAAAACTTAGGAGAGAGGTGATTTCACCTGTAAACGGATTCCATTTGCGGATTACCTTATTTTTCACCCTGAAAGTTACGGGAATAGTACTCTGTTTATCCTGAATATTCGCGACAAAATAGATATCTTTTTCTCCCAATTTGCGGTGCAGAAAGGTAAGCCCATCATTTTTGCGCAATCCTTCTGCTGCAAAATCGATCCCGAAATCGGGGGCAATATGCCTGCGGATAGTCTCCAGAAAAGGGTCGAGTGCACTGCTTCGCTTATCCCACCAGATCTGACGGTCAATTACATTTTTAAGCTGATAGGTCCCCCCTTTCCCATAAGGGTTCATCATCACCCCTTCGACAATTCCGGGGCCACTTAAACCATAAGGATTATCTCCCTTACTGACAGGCTGCTTAGGCTTGTTAAACAGACTGTTGGTGATCTCTTTGACTTTATCGTCCCCTTGTTTATAATCCAGGAAGCCTGTAGATTTTTCAGGAAGCCGTTCAAGGGCAATCACAATTCCACCCATATCAACATATTTTTCGATGAACTGCAGTGTTTTTAACGGAATCGTCTCGACATTGGGCAAAATAAGAACTTTGTATTCGAGGTTCCGAACTTTGATTTTTCCGTCTGCCACTGTTGCAAGGTTCTGAAGGGCATCGTCGTTGATCAGATCATAGTTATATCCGTTTGAGATAAGTAGCCCGCCGAGTTCTCCCCAATCGAACTCCCGGGTCCATTTACGCATATTCAGAGCACTCTTTGCCCATTGGTTTGCCAATGGCGAATAGAGGGCAATATCTGCCGAGAAATCACCCTGCCTAAGCAAATAAGAGCATCGGGCAATATACGCTGCCAGTTTTGGATAATAATTCCACCACACGTTCTGAGGCTGGATATAGGCAGCAAAAGGGAGCGACCGGGTTGGAGTAACAATCTTTTCGGGCGAAAAGTTAAATCCGTGATTATAAAATTTCGTTGCCCCGGCAAGGAGGTAACCATCGCTTGCAATCTTTAACTCTTCGAGTGTTTCACGATACCTTTCCCAGTGGATAAAAGTGTAAACTTCGGCGGAGACAACTTTCCGGCCATAGAGATGTGCACCGGATGAAACGTATTGTTTTGGGCCGATCCGGGTATCAAACCAGTCTGCGGCGTCTTTCTCTCCAGCCGTTATCTCCATTTCGGGGATATGGGCCATTCCGGATGCCTCAATATTATCGGTATTGAAACCATAAGCCTGAATCCGACCCTGAATATGGTGATTTTCACACCATCCCAGAAAAGTCTTAAAGAAAATTTTTAAGCCGGTTTTATGAAGAAAATCGTTGACATCAAACCTTATCTTAGGTGAAATTTCACCAACATTCCACCAGATGGCAGGAAGATAAGGGACCAGATCATACCCTTTCTCATTTTGAAACCCCTCGAGTAATCCTGTTGACCAGTTAATCCCGCCCGAAAGATTGGGCAGTTCAAAGCTGTCTGCAAATAACGACTCTACAGTTTTCCCGAATTCATCTCCAAAAGCATTATAAAACTTATTTCCAAGAAAATCACAATAACTCTCCATCGCCTGTTTACTGAAATGATCGACAGCATTGCTAATTCCGTTTTTCTTTAACCAGAAAGCCATGAGCCGCCACTCCCCTTCCGGGACATTCCAGTTTATCTTTTTAGCCGAAACGGTGGATGTCAGATTGATCAAAGACGATTCAATGATCTTTCCATCCCGGTCAAGCTTTCCGGCAACCACAGCGAGCAAAGTCTCGTCACCATCCAATTTAGGGGTATAATGTTCCCATGATCTTTTTGTTTTGGTCAGTTTATCAGGCAGATCGCCATTATAAATTGTATTTCCCGCAAGGTCGGTAAAGGTTGGAACAAGATCCTTACTCTTCTGATCCTCCTTCACCCAGGCACCGCCAATGATCCACCCCGGACCTCCGAAATTAAGTGAAACTTCCATTCCCAAACGTTTTGACTCTTTTACGGTATGCTTGAGCATCTCCATAAATTGATCCGATAAGTAAGGGATATTCCCTTTTTCGTAGACCTCTCCCATTGAGATCTGCTCGAAACCACGAATGCCATGACTGCGCATCTGCTCAAGCTCATACGTAATCTCCGCTTTTGAAACCGGATTTCCGGGCCACCACCATCGGGTATGAGGCCAGCAATCGAGCGGGGGATTTTTGAAACCCGATTGTATCACATCATTCTCTGCCTCAGTGGAACTTTGGGCAAAAGCGAAGGAAACAGTTAAAAAGAGAAGAAGAAGAATCTGGCAGATTTTTTTCATATCGGGAAAAATTGAAGAAGAAAATGGTAAAACAGGTTCGCTAAATAAATGCAACAAATCACGAAACATAAAAAGCAACCACCCTTTTCCGGCCATCAGCAGGTTGCAAGCAGCAATCTGGATGAATCTGGTGGATTACTGATGCTCAGCAAATTCAATTTGGTTAACACAAAGTAATCGAATAAACAAGTGAAATAGTTCAGCTATTTTATCTCATTTCAATAGATAATTAGCCTATTTTGATATTATATTCGGGAAATTCTGGTGAATCAGTTAAAAAACCATAGACAAAAGACAAAAACTCATTGAATCTGTTCAGCAAAATTAAATACGTTTGAATTCTGAAACATCCAAATAACAAACAGAATCTCACTCACATCTAAAATATGAAGGTTCTACATCGCCGGCTAAAAACATTTTTTGTAAAAACAAGTTTATACCTTTCGCTTCTTGTTCTATTTGCAGCGCTTCCCGGGATTTGTGCATATTCGCAATCACCCCTTCAGCAACGCGATGGGAAACTCCTCAGAGGTGATAAATGGATTCCATTTGGGTTTCCATCAAATGCGGACTTCTACGTTTCGGTCAAAGGGGACGACCGCTGGTCGGGAACTCTCTCGGAGCCAAATTCAGCCGGTACGGATGGCCCTTTTTTAACGATCAGAAAGGCTCAAAAAGCCGTTCGCGATTTAAAATCCAGGGTATTCTTCCCTAAAGATCCTCCGGTTGAAAAACGGTGGATTGGTTCACCCCATCCGCTTGGCAGGGGCAAAGACATTCTGGTATACATCCGTTCAGGACACTATGCCTTAAAACACCGGCTCATCTTTGAACCTGCAGATGGCGGTGAACGGGTGGAAACCAACCTGCCGACAGGAGCCTTCGAATATCACAAACTGAAGGATCACTATGTAACTTATGCAGCATATCCGGGAGAACAACCGGTTATCACCGGCGAAGTACCGGTCGTGGACTGGAAGAAAAGTGGTAAATTATGGGTAGCAAAAGTTGATGCAGACTCTGTTGGAATGCTTGTTGCCGATGGTAGAAAACAGGTATTGGCACGAACGCCAAATGAAGGTTATTTCACACCTCCTGCCATATCAGGCTCAACAGATAACCTCTGTTTTAAAAAAGGAGATCTGAAATCATGGAAAGAGATGGAGGCAAACCGGGTGATTATGTTGCTGCGCTGGCACACCGGGATCAATAAATTCACCAAAATCGATGAAAAAACCGGAATCGCAACATTTATGAGTCCGCAGGAGGGTGTTGTTATTGTTCCACCAAGGTATTATGTGGAGAATGTTAAAGCTTTGCTTGATGCTCCGGGAGAGTGGTTTTTCGATAAAAAACTCAGGGAGATCAGCTATATTCCCGGTGGAGCCATTACCGATCCCAATGAGGTTTCCACCGGAGTCCCAATGATAAACCAATTGATTGAAGTCCGCGGAACACCTGAAAAGCCGGTAAGAAATCTGAGGATCTATGGTTTAATATTTGAAGGGACAATTACAGGGAATAATTCTAAAAAAGTGAATACCGATGGTGTGGATGGAGAGACCGGCATTGCTGAAGTTTCGGTTGCATCGAACAGCACAATCAGCTATGAATTTGCGCATGCCTGCGAATTTGTTGGAGGCGAAGTGCGATCGGGTCAGGGTGCAGGAATCACTATTAAAAAAGGGTGCTACCAGACCCGCATTCTAAACAACAAATTTCAAACCCTCGACGAAGGTGGTATTTGTGTGAGTGGCTCTGCAAAACCCGCAGATGGAAGGGAGATTATCCGGGAAACGATTATCTCATACAATAAACTATACGACTGCGGAGGAATCAATATTTTGGCAAACAATACCTTAACAACAGAAATATCACACAACTACCTTACAAAAACACGGGGACGGTATGGAATTGATGTAGGCGGATGGTCTAACCAGGAGGAAGCAATCGATGGCGGATATCTTGTGGAATATAACCACCTCGATGATGTCCAGCGCGATGCGGATGATTCGGGAGCGATCAAAACTGCGGGACTTACCTTTAATTCAATTATCCGGCGTAACCTGATCCACGGAGTGCGTGCCGGATTTTTTAACGATAATGTTGCCTTTTGGTTTGACAATATGTCATCAGCCTGGACCTCTGAGGAAAATATCTATTACGACCTGGAACAAGGGGAATGGAAACTTTGTGCAGCTTTGGCCGAAGACAACATCTACAGGAATAATTTCAAAATTGAGCCTCCGGCAAACGCTCCGGAAACCATTATTGATGGGAATCCCGAATATAAAGAGAGCAATCTCCATATTGAGGCTGCTGCTAAGACTGCAACCGGAACAATTCTTGCCGGCACGATAATCCGCCTCACAGCCGATGTCTTTAACGGAGGTTCTACGGGTGCGATCCCCGTTGAAATCTATCTTGATGGCAAGATATATGACAAAAAACTTTTTCCTGTTATTAAAAATAATAGCCGGAAGATAGATTTTGAAATACGTATTTATGAAAAAGGAGATCATCAGCTTGCAATTGGATCAACCCCTTATCAATCGGTCAAAATTGAAGGTGAGAAACCCACAGTGGTGTTTGAGGGTTTTAATTTGTCAGGTGACAGGATTTTAAAAGGGGAGAAAATAAAGGCTACGGCAATGGCAAAAAATCTCACTTCAGAAACCCAGATAATCAAGGCCAACCTTTTAATAGATCAATCGGTGGTTGAGAATCGGACTTTGGAATTAAAAGGGAATGAGCAAATAAAGGTTAGTTTTGAAATTGCTCCTTCAGCCGGAATGCATAAGATGCGTATTGAAAACAGTTCAGAGAAAAGTGTGACCGTTTATGAATCAACAGCCGTTGACCTTTCCAAAACAGAGGTTCATCAATACTGTTCTGTAAAGGCAAAACCATTTGAAATAGCCGCAGATACAAAAGCCAATAAGTTTACTATCAGAGCCAGTGGTTCCGACTTTTATCATGCAGAAGATTCGTATGCCGCCGCTTATGTAAAAGGGATCAAGGGTGATTTTGTGGCCACGGTAAAGATCAGCGGATTTGGCCCCCGAACCCATGAATGGTTCCGATCCGGACTTTTTGCCCGCAACGATATTTCGCAAAGCTTTGATGTACAACCCGGAAGCAAGGGATCATTCCTGGTCTTCGGTACTCCCGGACGTGCAGGGGTCGAATATGACGAATTTGCAAACGGCTGCATGCATAAGGCAAGCAGTCAAAATCTTCCTGAAAATTCAAAACCACCGCTCTATTTAAAAATGGTTCGCCATGGGGATAGCTTCAGCGGTTATATCAGCCTTGACGGAGTGAACTGGACCATTGAGCGGCATACCGCCGATATTCCCGGAATTGCTGATTCTGTTGACCTGGGACTGGCAGCCGGCGGACCTGATAAACGACAGTACACAGTTGAGTTTACAGACTGGAAAATTGAAGTTGCAAAATAAGTAACAAGCTAACTATCTACTGATGAAAACAATCAATCTTTTGGTGATCCTTACCGCACTTCTTTTCATTTCAGGGTGCACTCCCAATGAGCAAGCACAATCGGATGATATGTGGCATCTGGCCTGCACCAGAAAATCAGACCTTCGTTTAGCAGTTTATGTCACAGCGCAAACCGTTGAGCAACTTCTCACAACAGAGGCAGGGATGCGCGAAGCCATATCCGTGTTGAAATGTAACGGTATTACAAAAGTTTATCTGGAAGTTCACCGCTGCGGTTTGGTAATATCACCCGGAGTGATGAAAAAGATTGTGGAGCATTTAAAACGAAATGGATTTGAAATCGTAGGCGGTATCGCAACTTTACCCGGAGGTGAAATTGGCGCACCACAGCAAGGGCCGTTAACCTGGCTGAACTGGCAAAATCCAAAATCACAAAAGGATATGCAAAAGATCATGGAGCAGGCCGCCCCGGTATTTGACACCTTTATTCTTGATGACTTCTTTTGTTCAAGTGATACAAGTGCGGAATCAAAGCTTGCCAAAGGTGACCGCAGCTGGTCGGAGTACCGTCGGGCACTTCTTACAGAGGTGGCACAAAAGGTGATCATTAATCCGGCAAAAGCTGTAAATCCGGATTTAAAAATCATTATTAAATATCCTCAGTGGTATGACCGCTTTCATCTGTTCGGCTACGATGTGGCAACCGAACCGAAGCTGTTTGACGGAGTATGGGTCGGGACCGAAACGCGCGGCCAGTATACCCAGCGCTATGGATTTGTACAACCCTATGAAGGATTTATAAATTACCGATGGATCGCAACCCTTGCCGGCGAAAAAATCGGCGGCGCCTGGTTCGACCACGGTGACTGTACCGAAACCGACTTTATAGAACAAGGGTATCAGTCGGTCCTTGCCGGTGCAAAAGAGCTCGTAATTTTCAACTTCGACAGCTTCATTTCAGGTCACCCGGGGCACCATTTGTTAAGGGAGGATTTTGAAAAACTGGCCGATCTGGCTAAGTCAATTGCGGCAAATCCAATCCGGGGCGTTACCGGATATAAACCGCCAAACAGTGATGCAGGAGGAGAGTTATATCTTATGGATTATATCGGAATGTTCGGAATTTCGCTGGTTCCCGATTCAAAATATCCCGAAAACAGCGGGGTGATTTTCCTCCCAACGCAGGCTGCAACCGACCGGAATATTCTGCCCAAAATAATCAGATCACTTGAGAAAGATGCCAAAATAATCATGACAACCGGGTTTATCGTTAACGCAAACGACGGGGAAAAGATTGCAGAACTTGCCGGCATCAATTATTCTACTACTTCTTCATATAATAGCAATGAATCTATTGTATCAGAAGGTAATACAATAAAAATAAAGTTTCCGTTAAGCATGGATTACCTGATTAAACCCAATCAGGCAACGGTTCTCCTTAAGAATGGGGCAAATCAGCCTTTCATGGTTCAAAATAAAAATCTATTTGTGATCAATACCCATACCTTTTCGCAACAGGATTTTGATGCAGTTGGTGAGGTTTTGCTTTGTCCGCGCCAGATCGGTTTACTGGAACTTCCCAAGGAGTGGGTGAATACAATCCGGAGTGCATTTTATTCAAAAGACGAACCTATAATGGATGCCCCTTCACGTGTAACGATGCAGCAATTGGGTGATCAAAGTTTTGTTCTTCATAATTACAATCAGGAGGCGGCAGTTATAAATCTTTTGCTTCCTAAACAGGGTTGTTATGTGGATGGGTTTTCCGGAAAACCGATTCCTTCGACAGGTAAAAACATACACCTGGAAATGGCACCCCGATCGCGATTGTGGGTAAAACAGGAAAGTAAGAAATTATAGATTTACAACCAAGAAATTTAAAATAAAAACAACTAACAATTCAAAAAGTATGACAAATTTATCACGCAGATCATTTATTGCAAAATCAGCAGCAGTAGCGGCCGGTGCCGCATTAATTCCCGGGCTGGCAGCATGTAAACCGGATAAAGTAAATATCGCATTTATAGGTGTCGGAGGACGTGCGGCAGACCATTGGGCTGATTGTAAGACTGAAAATGTCATTGCCTTATGCGATGTGAATGATCTTGCAGCAGCAGAGGGGTTTAAGACCTTTCCAAATGCCAAACGTTTCAAAGATTTCAGGGTGATGCTTGACAAGATGGGTCGTGAAATTGACGCCGTTATTATTGCCACTCCCGATCACATACACTTTCCCGCAGCAATAGCCGCCATGCAACGTGGAATACATGTTTATGTTGAAAAACCTCTGGCGCACAATATTTGGCAGATACGCACCTTACGCAAGGCGGCACAATATTACAACGTCATCAACACGATGGGAATTCAGGGTCATGCCACTATGGGAATCCGGTATGTCAAAGAGTGGTACGAGGCGGGCATTTTAGGTGAGGTTAAGGAGGTATTTGCATGGTTTGAAGGGCCTCAGTTCGATCCCAAAGGGTATTTCACCAAACCCGAAAGTTACCCTCCCAAGGGAGAACCCATTCCGGCAACATTGGATTGGGAGCTTTGGCAGGGTCCGGCAGCGAAAAGAGAATATAGTCCGATGTATCTCCCACGGTTCTGGAGAAGCTGGTATGAATTAGGCAACGGAGGACTCGGTGACTGGGGATGCCATACCCTGGATGCTCCAAACTGGGCCCTCGATCTGGGATTGCCGGTATCAGTCGAGCCATTGCTCAGAGCACCATCGGGCGAAGGATTTGTCTCTGATAAATCGGTGCTCAAGTTCGAATTTGCAGCCCGCGGAGCAAAACCTCCTGTAACGCTAACCTGGATGGATGGTGGTGAGAAACCGCAAAATCGTCCGGAATGGGGACTTAAAGAGATGCCTGGAAGAGGGATGATAATGGTTGGTTCTAAAAACTCTCTGCTAACAGGAGGAAGACCTGCTAATCCAAAACTGCTGATTCCTGATGCAGAATGGGATCATTTCACCAAAAACCTTCCAAAGGAGACCATTCCACGTGTCGAGGGCGGCCCGGTTTTGGAATGGATCCGCGCAATAAAAAAGACCGGTCCAATTCCAGGGGCTAATTTTGAATATTCAGCCCCTTTAAGCGAGTTAAACGCTGTTGGCATTCTGGCGCAACGCTTTAACACAAAAATTGAATACGATGCCGTAAATATGAAGGCAAAGGGGCATCCTGAGCTGGATCAATTCATCAAAGAGCCGGTTCGCGAAGGGTGGTCCTATGGCGAAGAGCTTTGGAAAAGCTAACCAAAAGAGAAATTTAAGAAATTAGAAATACATTGAAATATTATCATCTTAAGGATTATGACAAATTTATCACGCAGAACATTCCTCAAATCAGCTACAGTAGCGGCTTCAGGAACACTTTTAATTCCAAACCTGTTCAGCTGCTCAGCAAATAACAAATTAAACATTGCTCTTATCGGAGTCGGTGGCAGGGGAGAGGATAATTGGAAACATTTGTTTTCAGATGAAAATGGTGATTCAGAAAAAAAGCAGACCGGACCAATTCAAAAAATATTGAGAGAAAATGTTGTTGCGTTGTGTGATGTCGACGACAACCGTGCTGCCTTTGCCTTTGAAACATTTCCAAAAGCAAAAAGATATAAAGATTACAGGGTAATGTTCGATGAAATGGCAAACCAGATTGATGCTGTTATCATTTCGACTCCGGATCATTCGCATTTTGCAGCTACAATGATAGCGATGCAGCTTGGCAAGCATGTCTATGTTGAAAAACCAATGGCGCATAATATCTGGCAGTTGCGTACGATGAAAAAGGCAGCCAAACATTACGGGATTATTTCTCAGATGGGAAACCAGGGGCATACCACCAATGGAATCAGACAGATCAGAGAGTGGTATGATGCCGGTGTTCTCGGACAGGTTAAAGAGGTACATGCCTGGTTTGGAAGTTATGACTTCAAGCCGGGTGGTTATTGGACCAAACCAGACAGTTTTCCCCCCTCGGCTCAACCGGTACCGGCAGGTCTCGACTGGGATCTGTGGTTAGGTCAAGCTTCCGAGCGCCCTTACAATAGCGCTTTTTGTCCTAAATCATGGAGAGGTTTTTACGATTTTGGAAATGGTCTGCTAGGCGACTGGTCTTGTCATACGCTGGATGCACCTTTCTGGGCCTTGGATCTTGGAATGCCGCAAACAATTGAGGCTACCGTACCCAATCCGGTGCCCGATCGTAGTTTTATCCCTGATGAATCGGTTATTTCCTACCAATTTGGTGCCCGGGGCGATAAGGCACCTGTGAAATTATTTTGGCACGAAGGTGGTTCGAAACCTGAAATCCGTCCGGAATGGGGTGTTAAAGATTTACCCGGATCAGGAATGGTGATGATCGGAGAGAAGAAAACGTTAATCACCGGTGGAAGACCGAATAAACCCAAGCTGATGGTCTCAGAAGAGGAATGGCAGGAATTTCTGAAAAACCCTCCCGCACAAACCTTTAAACGTATTGGCGAAGAAAAACCACAGCAGGAGTGGATCGATTGCATCAAAAATAATACGCTGCCAGGTTCTAATTTCGAATACGCTGCCGATTTATCTGAAATGGCTTTGATTGGAGTTCTGGCGCAGAAATTTGCTTCCAAAATTGAATATGACGCTGAAAAAATGAAAGTTACAAACCGACCGGATATCGACGCCTTCATCAATGTGCCCGCTCGCAAAGGATGGGAATATGGCAAGGAACTTTGGAAAAGCTGAAAGGACAGCAATGGGTAGAAATAAAGAAACAAATATAAATTAATAGAAAATGAGGTTCAGATCGCTTATAATAACAGCATTTTGCGTCCTTATCTTAAGCTTCCCTTCACTAGGGGAAAAGCTTCGTGCAAGTGTTTCATCGATCGATATCACCCCGCCGCTTGAGATGAAATATACCCTGGGGGGCTACGGCGAACGGATGAATAAACCCGCTCAGGGTATCCATGACCCTATTTGGGCCAAAGCCCTTGCGTTGCAGAAGGGTGATAAAAAGTATCTGATTATCACCCTCGATCTTCTGGGAATCCCTTCGAATCTAAATAATGACCTCCTAAAGCGGATTCAGGGAATGGGATGGAGCCTTGAAAACATGATGCTCCTTCCAAGTCATTCGCATGGGAGCCTCGAGATGGCTGCGCTCAACAGTAAAAACCTGCTGAACAATCCAAATCTGGGAATCTTTCAACCGGAACTGCTTGAATTTGTTTTAACTAAACTTGAACTGCTGGTCAGGGATGCAGACAAGAACTACCAGCCGGTCAAAATTGGTACTGGAAGCCGCCTCCTTGAAGGATTGAACCGTAACCGTCGCAAAGATCCCGATATCGACAAGGAACTAATCGTAACCAGGATCGATCTGGAAAATGGAAAACCACTGGCTGTTTTGGTTAACTGGACTGCTCACCCCACATTTCTGGGTGGAGAGGATATGCTGGTCTCTGCAGAGTGGCCCGGCTATCTTCAAACGAATCTTCAAAATCTAATCGGAAAGGGTGTTAACGTGATGTATTTTAACGGATCGGAAGGGGATCAGTCAACCGTATTAAACAGTGATAAAAAAGGGTACGATAAGATTGAAATCTACGGAAAAATCATTGCTGACAAGTCGTTTGATTTATTTAAGGAGATCAAACCCCAAAAGGTTAAGGAGTTTGATTACACTTATCAAATCGTTCCTCTACCGGAACATGCTGCTCACCCATCCTTTATGAAAACAGGGGGTGAAGAGTATGGTTTAAATGAGCAATCAGTGAAAATAGTTATGGACGTTCTGGGACCAAACAAGGTTGGAATGGGGGCCGTAAGAATCGGTGATTTACTTATTTCGGGCATACCGGGTGAGTTGACTGCCATACTGGGGCAAAAAGTGAAAAATACGCTCAAAGAGAGCGGAATTAAATATGTCGCTATCGGAGGATTGGCAAATGAATGGATTGGTTACATTCTGAGCCGCGACCAGTATCTTTATGGTGAAGGTTATGAATCGAGCATGAGCTTTTATGGGCCTGATTTTGGCGAGGCTATTTCAACCGGTGCGATTACTACCGCCCAATCGCTGGCTCATTCAAAATAAAATAACCCGTTCTGTTAATTCAGCAAAAATCAACCTTGAAAAATGAAATTACAGGATGAGCATAAGTTGCCCGGGGGAAGAATAGCTTCACTCGATCAGTTCAGAGGATTTGCTATTTTGGGAATGATCGTCGTAAATTCCCTTGGACACTTTGACGCTATTGCTGAAACTTTTAAGCATCCAAATTATGGGATGACCTTTGCCAATACCATTGCGCCGTTCTTTCTTTTTGCAGTTGGAATGGGCCTTCGGATATCATTGGCAAATCATATCCGGAAATTCGGCCAAATCAAAGGTTTCCGGATGGCCTTTAGCCGGTATTTCACACTAATCCTGATCGGAGTTGTTATTTATGGTCCCGATCCAAAATTAGGGATGTGGGACGCCCTGGTTGATATTGGATTTGCGGGAATTATTACCCTTCCTTTTATCCTGGGGAGCAAATGGATCAGAATGACCACGGCGATTGCCTTTCTAATCCTCTATCAGTTATTGTTCATCTTCTCCGGTTATGGGGAATGGGTAATGAACCATAGCATCGACGGCGGGCCACTGGGTGTTCTGAGCTGGGCCTCCATACTCCTTTTTGGATCATTGCTCATGGATGATTTCTCAAGCCTGAACCCGGAATCATTCATCAAACGCTCCCTGACTTATGCCGTGATCCTTATGGCTGCCGGTTTCGGCGTGTCAATTTTGGAACCCGCCCCCTTGTGGCAATTTTCGCAGCGTAGTATGACGATTTCCTATCCGCTGTTTGCCACAGGTTTATGCTATGCCCTCTTTATCGCTTTTTACTGGATGGCTGACCTGAAAAAAATTGAGATTCCACACTTGACGATACTTGGGATGAATTCACTGGTCCTTTACCTTGTACAAAATGTAATTATCGAATTGCGCGGTGATTTATTAAATCGCAATGCACCGCTTTGGCAGGCCCTATCTTGGGGAATAATGGTATATCTTATTTGCTTTGTTGTGGCCCGCTATATGGTCCGGAATAAATTATTCGTAAAAATCTGAGCTTCAATCTATTTAGTTAAAACCCGACAAAAGGTTCATGTAAGTTAAACCAAATGAGAACAGACAGACGAGATTTTTTGAAACTATCCGCGTTAATTGCCTCAGGAGCTTTAGCCGGATTTACTCCGGCATCGGTATCAGACAAGCAACGAAGTTTTAGCCTTTGTACAAATACGGCCACACTAAACTCCAATCCCGGATTCTTCGATCTGATCGTAAATAGCGGGGTAAATGTTGTCTGGATGCCGCTTTTCTTAAACGGATATTATCCCTATCCTATTGAGGATATACAGCTTTGGACAGAGCGTTTCAGGGGGAAAGGAATCGAGGTACAGATCCTGACCGTCCCGCTGGGGCATCCCGGCAATTCGCTGGGAGGACTACCCGAATTTGAAAGTACTCCGAAACATTGGCCAAGAGGCGTCGATATTGACGGAAACAAATATTCCGGAACTTCGTTGCATCCCGTTATCACGCAGGAGAATATTTCGGTGATTCAGAAAGTTGCCAAATCGGGTTTTACAAAACTGTTTCTGGATGATGATTTCAGGCTGGCACGGACACCCGGAAAGATCGGAGGATGCTTTTGCAATGAACACCAACATGAATTCCTCCATAAATATGGTTACCCGGAAAAGGATTGGGACCAACTCAAACAAGATATAAAAGGTCGTCAACTGAATACACTTACCCGAAACTGGATTAATTTTACATGTGATCAGTTAACAAACTCATTTAATGAACAAAGAACATCATCACCTGAAGTAATACTTGGTCTAATGGTGATGTATCTGGGGTCCGAGAAAGCGGGAATCCGGCTAAGTGATTACCGGGGATCACTCATCAGAGTGGGGGAATTAATGTTCGATGATCATGCCATGTCACCGGTTAAGGGAAAAACAGATGAACTCTTCAGTGCCCTTTTTCACCGAAGATTTGTAACCCCCGAATTGGCCTACAGCGAGACAACCGCCTATCCGGCAGATCAATTATCAGCTAAAAATATGGCCGCTAAATTACATATCACAACAATTGCGGATATCCGAAATACCATGATGATGAGTGGCCTTGAACCTTTTCCTTTCACCCATTGGGAAACCCTTGCTCCGACAATGAAAAAAGCGGCAGCAATGCACAAGGTGATAGCCGGCGAAAAACCCGAAGGACCTTTTAAACATTATTGGGGCGAAAGCAGCCGCATGGTAGGCGACGACAAGCCTTTCAGCCTTTTTTTAGCCGCAGGAATACCTTTCGAAATTACCGGGGAGCCCACTCAGGATGGGTGGACCTTCCTGTCAGATTTCGACTTCCATGATGCCGCGTCAAATAAACTTGAATCAAAAGGAACCACCTTTGTTTATCGTGCCAAAACGGATAAAAAGGGCTCAGGATTACGATTTGTGCCCGAAAATCTAAATGATCTTTATACATTTAAGCATGAGATTATTCCTCAACTAAAAGGGATACCATACGTAATTGAGGACAAGCCTGTAGTTTGTGCCTGGTATCCAAAAATCAGGAAGGTTTTGTTGTGGAACCTTTCGGAGTCAAAGGAGTCGTTTACTGTTCAATTTAAAAACAGAAAACGACCGGTTGAAATTGCAGGTTTAGATGCCGAAATCATCCATTTATAAAATTACTAAAAACATTTCAAGATGAAAAAACACTGTTTTGTTTTCTTCTCACTACTGATGATCGGGCTGGGGTTTTTTTCCTCAATTGCTTCTGCCCAACCCATAGACCTCAGTAAGGCAGTAATAATCACAGATGCGAATGCCCAATCTTTGATCAAAAACACAGCCATTCGCACATTGCAGGAGGAGGTGTTTAAACGGACCTCCATCAACGTACCTGCTTCGGTCACACGGAAAGATGGAACAGTCATTATCCTGGCAACCAGCACAGAAAATAAGGTCTGTGGCATAACTATGCCCCAACAAACAGGAGTGGATTTACCCGAATTAAAGAAAGAGGGGTACCGGATTATATGCGATAAGCAGCATGGCAAAGAGAGGGTCTGGATTATCGGTGCAGATGCCCGTGGGATACTGTTTGGGATTGGGAAATTTCTGCGTACCGCCACCATGATCCGAAATAAAATAACGCTGGAGGCGCCATTGAATTTTGCCAGTTCACCCATGCAATCCATCCGCGGTCATCAGTTGGGTTATCGCAATACGAACAATACGCTGGATGCCTGGGATATTAAAAAATACGAACAATATATCCGGGAGTTGGTGCTTTTTGGTACAAATGCGATTGAAACTATTCCACTGGATGACAATGACAGCAGCCCTTTAATGCAGATTCCTCCGGCTGAGATGAACAAACATATCAGTGAAATCTGTGCCGCTTATGGTATTGAAAATTGGATCTGGACTCCGGCAACATGCGATTTAAAGGATAAAGCCTTACGCGAACTGGAACTGGTGAAAAACGAAAAAATCTACAAGGAACTACCTCAGCTTGACGGGGTATTTTTCCCGGGAGGCGATCCGGGCGAAAACCACCCCAGAGAGGTGATGCCATTCCTCAAAGATTTGCATGACCTGCTGATCAAATATCATCCCGAGGCAGGGATATGGATTTCACTACAGGGATTTACGGAGGAACAAATCGATTATTTTTATACTTATCTTGAAGAAAACAAACCGGACTGGCTAAGAGGAGTTGTTTCGGGGCCGGGCAGTCCCTCAATCGCAGAGACCAGATTTCGTCTGCCGGCCAAATATAAGCACCGACAGTATCCTGACATCACGCACAATGTGAGATGCGATTATCCGGTTCTCAACTGGGATCAGGCGTATATGCTCACCATCGGTCGTGAAGGGATCAATCCGATGCCCAATTATTATGCAAAAATCCACGAAACGTACGCCCAATTTACAGATGGCTTTATCTCCTATTCGGATGGAGTCCATGATGATGTGAATAAAGTAATCTGGAGCATGCGTGGCTGGGACCTTGAACAAGAACCTGAGGAGATTATGACCGATTATTGCCGGTTCTTTTTTGGTCCTGAAATCGCTCAAAAAGCGGCCAATGGGATTATGGCACTCGAGCAAAACTGGGTCGGTCCGATCCGCAAAAACGGAGCCATTGAGCCCACCTTCGAATTCTGGCAAAAACTTGAGAAAGAGAACCCACAGCTTGCAGGGAACTGGAGATGGCAGATGCTTGTGGTGCGGGCCTATTACGATACCTACCAGCGCAGAAGAAAAATTTATGAAGAGGGTCTGGAAAAAGAAGCCAATAAAATACTCTCCAAAGCCAACAAGATCGGATCAGAAATGGCGATGAATCTGGCATTGGAACAGGTAAATCTGGCCGATACAAAACCGTTAAACCAGGATTTGCATACCAAAATAGGGAAGTACTGCGATGATCTTTTTCATTCAATTGGATATCAGTCAGATGTCACAAAATACCATGCTTCAAATTCGCAACGAAGCTGTATTCTGCAATTTGTAAACTATCCGCTCAATAACCGGTATTGGCTGGCTGATGAATTTAAGAAAATCGGCACCATGGATAGTGAAGAAAAAAAACTTGAACGACTCGAGGTGATCCGTAAGTGGGATAATCCGGGACCGGGAAGTTATTACGATAATGTTTCCAATATCGAAACCGGACCACGCGTACTTACAACTTCGTATGACGCAACCGATGTAGCCTGGTGGGAAGGTGGCAAAACACGGAAACGGTTATCCTCTCAACTTTTTCAGCCTCAACCAACACTTGAATACATCAACCTTGACTTTAACGGCCGATATAACCTCAGGGTTTCCGGGAGGGGCGAAGCCCTTTTGCGTGTGGATGGAATGAGACTCGATCCAATCGTTTATGATAAAGAAATAGGTGGATTTAAAGAGTTTGTAGTCCCAAAGAATCTCACACAGGACGGCACCATAAAAGTTACATTCGACAGACCCGAGGAGTCACATATCCGCTGGAGCAGTCAATCACATGTTTCCGATGTATGGCTGATTAAAAAATAAATCAAAATTAAAACAATCATAAAAATGAAAATTAAACTTCCAATTTTTAAATCACTTGTGATTACCTCGCTCCTGATTTTTTCCGGAGTAGTATCAGCCCAGGAGGTTAACCTAAGTAAAGCGACCATTCTGACTTCGAAATCCAATCAATCTTCGTTAAGGGAAACGGCAATTCGCGTGCTACAGGAAGAGGTCATGAAACGTACATCCATAAGCCTTTCAGCTAATTCAGAATCAACCGATTCACCTCTTATTTTATTCGCTTCGTTAACGGACACGGAAATCGGCGGATTTATCGTCCCAAAGCGGAAAGGGGCCAATTTGCCCGAAACAAAGGCTGAAGGATTCCGGATGGTTCTTGAAAAATCGGGTAGCCGTGAAATACTTTGGTTAATCGGTGGAGATGACAGAGGATTACTATATGCAGCAGGACAATTTCTCCGAACAGCAGAACTTACCCAAAATAAAATTGTATTCAATAAATCGAATGAAATTGCTACATCACCCGAGTATCCCATCCGTGGTCATCAATTTGGCTATCGTATGACTGCAAACTCATGGGATTCATGGACGATCGGACAGTTCGACCAGCACATTCGCGAACAGCTACTGTTTGGAGCCAACAGCATCGAAGGGATTCCATTTCAGGACGACCGGGTTGACACGCTGATGAAATACCCCCGCTCGGTGATGAACATCGAATTGAGTAAAATATGCGCTAAATATGGTGCCGATTACTGGGTCTGGGCTGCAGTCGAAGGGGACTTAAAGGATAAAGCGGTACGTCAGAAAATGCTGGATAAATACGAATCATTTTTCAGGGATTGTCCCCGGTTCGACGGAGTGTTTTTCCCCGGTGGCGACCCAGGCGATAACCATCCGTCTGAGGTGATGCCATTCCTCGAAGAGATGACTACCATCCTTCACAAATATCATCCAAAGGCGGGCATGTGGATATCACTTCAGGGATTCGACAAGGAGAAAGTCGATTATTTCTTTAATTATCTCAAGGAGAAGAATCCCGACTGGCTCACTGGAGTCGCCAATGGACCAAGCAGCCCGCCTATTACGGAAGAGCGTCAACGCTTACCTAAGAAATATAAACTTCGCTCCTACCCCGACCTCACGCACACCGTTCGATGCCAGTTCCCGGTAAAAAAATGGGATCAGGCGTTTGCATTAACCGAAGGAAGGGAGTGCACCAATCCTCAGCCCCTTTATTATGCCGGAGTTCACAACCACGATGCACCATTTACCGATGGATTTATCTCCTATTCAGACGGCGTTCATGATGATGTGAATAAAGTTGTCTGGAGCCAGATGGCCTGGAACACAAAAAATGAGGTGAGAAATGTTGTCGTAGGATATTGCAGCTTTTTCTTTGGATCGAAAATTGCCAATGAGGCAGCTGATGCGATTCTTGCCCTCGAGCAAAACTGGGTCGGACCGCTTACCGGGAATGCCTTAATCGATAAAACACTCAACCGCTGGAAAAAGCTGGAAGCAGAGAATCCACATCTGGCAGGAAACTGGAGATGGCAGCAACTGGTTATGCGGGCCTATTACGATGCTTATATTCAGCAAAGGCTGGCTTATGAGCGGAAACTCGAATCTGAAGCGAACAACATTCTGGCTAAAGCCAAAATCGTGGGAGCAGACAAATCGATGGATTTAGCCTTAACCCATGTTCAGCTGGCTGACAAGGAATTTGTTGCCCAGGATTTAAAACATATTGCAATTAAATATATCGACGATTTATATAAATCCGTTGGACTACAAACCAGTGTTAAGTTATACAATGCCGCCGGTGCAGAGCGGGGTTGTGTGCGCGACTTTATCGACTACCCGCTGAATAACCGTTGGTGGCTCGAAGATCAGTTCAAAAAAATCAAAGAACTGAAATCGGAAAACGAAAAACTAACAAGACTGGATTTTATCCGAAATTACGAAAATCCGGGAGAGGGAAGTTTTTACGATAACATATCGAGCACCGACGCCAAACATGTGACCTCTGAAACTGAGGATGCGATTGATTACCTTTGGGAAAATGACGGAATAAGCCGAAAACGTATGTCGACCCAATTATTCCAGTTCACTCCCGAATTACACTATACTAAACTCGATCCAAATGCCAATTATCTGATCCGGGTTTCAGGTTACGGGGAAGCTTTGTTACGCGCAAATGGGGAGCGCCTGAAGGCAACCAAGTATGAGAAAGGATTTGAACAGTTCAAGGAATTCCCACTTCCCAAAGCCTTAATAAAAGATGGGAAACTCAAACTAACATTCGACAAGCCCGACGAAGAGAAGATGAACTGGAGAGATCAGTCACGCGTAACCGATGTCTGGCTTCTGAAGCAATAAACGGCTATAATGAAAGAACTTTACCCACTTTTTGGCATCGTATCTGTTTTAAATACCCCATTTAAAACAGATAATCAGATTGATTTTCATGCATTGAAGATTAATGTTGGCGAGGCAATTAAGGCTGGAGTAAGCGGATTCTTAGTTCCTGCAATGGCCTCTGAGGTTTATAAACTCTCAGAAGCAGAAAGAATAAAAATGGTGGAAGCGGTCCTGGAAGAAGTTCAGGGACGGCTTCCTGTTATTGCAGGCGCCGGTGAAACAGCTTTGATCAAAGGGAAACGGTTATTAAAATCATACGCTGATCTTGGGTGTAAGAATGTTCTCTTTCAGATTCCCTTTGAGAATGAGAATCAATTTAGAGCCCATTTTTTAAACCTGGCTGAACTCGATCTGGAAATGATTATGCTTCAGGATTGGAGCGCCTCAGGGTACGGTCTGCCGGAGAAACTGATTCTTGATCTGTTTGAACAGGTTCCGGCCTTTAGGTGTCTCAAAGTGGAAACAATTCCCGCAGGGGTAAAATACTCAAGGATTCTTTCACTTACCGATGGGAAACTTAATGTAAGCGGAGGATGGGCCGTTACCCAGATGATTGAAGGGCTTACACGCGGGGTTCATGCTTTTATGCCTACGGGGATGCATTGGATTTATACCGAAATTTACAGACTTTGGGAGAGAGGAGAGGAGGATGAAGCGACGATCTTGTTTCAAAAAATAATCCCGGTTCTCGCCTTCTCAAATCAACACCTCGATATCTCGATCCATTTCTTCAAACGGCTGTTAAACCGACAGGGACTCTACCCCACCGCATTGGTCCGTGAACCGCTCCTCCCCTTCGATGAGGTCCATCAGCAAATTTCAGATCAATTAATTGAACGGGTGATGGCGATAGAAAATGAAATCAAAAGAACATCAATATAATAAATTATGAAACGAATAAAGTTAATTCTGATTTTACCGGTTTTAATCTTACTCTCCAGGGTAATTCCCACCACCGGACAGGTCATTCCTGGGATAAAAACAGGTAATTACCTTCAGGAAATAAAAACGGAGATTGAATTGCCGAAACAGGCCACACCCCCGATTTTGAAGTTATTCATGGCTAATAATCAGATTGCCGCAGTAACCGCCAATGGCGTTTACCGGAACATAAACAATAAATGGGCCGGCGACACGTTTGGTTCGGGTTGGCGTAGTGCCACCCTTGACTTCAAAGGTAAGGTCTGGCTCGCATCTGCTCATACGATTCAGCAGGAAGGGGTAACCCATCAACTTGATCTGCCCGAATATGCAAAAAACGACACTATCCTCTGTCTGCAATGGGAAAATGAAAAAATATTGCAGGTAGGAACCACCAAGGGGCTGCTGACCTATGACGGCAATTGGAATGTTGTACCAATCTCCGCCGGCAAAAGAGTAAATTCAATCCTTAAAGACTCAAAAGAGGATCTTTGGGTTGCCACCAATGACGGGTTATTACGAAGAATGGACGGGAAATGGGTAAATCTCGATGATGATCTGATGGCCTACGGTCTGAAGCGCACCTATTTTGCACTTGAGAGCGGAACTACAAAGGCAGATATTTTATTTGGCGGATTATTCTCCGTCGGATGCATTGCTGGAAATGGAAATCACTGGCTTTTAAGAGGTTCAGATGGATTACCTTACGGACCGGTTATAACAATCCGCAACTCGAAAAATGCAATGTGGTTTGGCACCGACCGCGGATTGATTAAAAAAGATGACAGCTGGCATTATTACAATGGCAAACGGTGGTTGTCGGACAATAGAGTAAACGATATTCTTCCGGTCGATGAACATACGACCTGGATTGCAACCCCCAAAGGGATAAGTCAGATTCAACAGGTGGCCATGACACTCGCCCAAAAAGCGGCAACCTTTGAGGAGCGGATCAAACTTCGTCACGACAGGTACGGTATGGTAAGCGGATCAAGATTACTCTCTCCGGGCGATTTATCGACCAGCAAAACCGGTACAGATGACAACGACGGACTATGGACTTCAATCTACCTCGCGGCTGAATGTTACCGGTTTGCAGTTACGAAAGATCCGGAGGCGAAGAAAAATGCGATAAAAGCTTATGAAGCGATGGAACGGCTCGAAACGATCACCGGAATCCCCGGGTTTCCGGCCCGCTCACTTGTTGCTGCCGATGAAAGCACGGGCCAGGGTGGCGAATGGCACCTCACGCCTGACAAAAAATGGAAATGGAAGGGAGATACCAGTTCAGACGAAATCGTTGGCCACATGTTCGCCTATCCCCTCTTTTATGACCTGGTCGCCGAAGGAGCTATGAAGGAACGGGTTAAAGACCTTGTTCAACGGATTATGAGCCACATTGTTGATCATAACTTTCAACTTGTTGATCTTGATGGTAAAGCCACCCGCTGGGCCGTCTGGACACCCGATTCAATCAATTTCTCGAATAACTGGTGGTATGAGCGTGGCATCAACTCGATGCAGATCCTCGCATTTCTGAAAGCAGCCGTTCATGTTACAGGAGATCAAAAGTTTGAGAAAGCCTATCAGACACTAACTCAAAAACACCATTATGCCGAAAATATGGTTCCGCAAAAGATGTATGGCCCGTTCGACATTAACCACTCCGATGATGAGCTTGCTTTTTTGCCGAATTACACCTTGTTAAGATATGCCAACGACCCGAAGCTGCTTCCAACCTATCTCAAGAGTACACAACGGAGCTGGAAGGTTGAGCAACCCGACCGGATTCCCCTCTGGAATATCATATCGAGTGTGGCCCTTAAAAAAGATTGTGATCTGAAGATTGCTCTTGAAGAGCTTCAGCTTATCCCAATGGATTTGATTACCTGGAGAATGGAGAACAGTCACCGTTGGGACTTGCCTCAGGATCAACTATCAGACCGGTTCGGCAAAGCACAGGCCATTCGCCCAATTCCCACCCCTGAACGGGGAATTTCCAAATGGAACAGCAATACCTACATTTATGATAGCGGTTCTGACGGGTACGGCGAGGATGATGGCGCCTACTTTTTACTCCCATACTGGATGGGTAGGTACCATGGGTATTTTATCGGAGATTAGTCGCCATATTATATTTGGTGAAATTTGGTGTTTTAGTGATTTGGTGGCATTTTTATTTTTTGATTCTGAAGGGAGATTTAAATAGTAAAATACGGCAATATTGCTATATATTAAGTCATTAGAGTTAAATAATATTGTAATTGTTTGAATTTTAAAATTATGAGCATTAAGTTCTACTTAATAATTTTCCTTTTATTTCAATTGTCTGGAATTATTTCAAGAGCACAGGTAATTCCTGGCATTCAGACAAGTACCTTTTTTCAGGAGATAAAAACTAACATAAAATTGCCGGAACAGGCATCATCCAATATAATTAGGCTGTTCAATACGGCAAAAGGTGTGATAGCAATTACATCTAATGGAATTTATAACTTTCAAAC
Organism: Prolixibacteraceae bacterium; assembly: GCA_947475715.1. Taxonomy (GTDB): domain Bacteria; phylum Bacteroidota; class Bacteroidia; order Bacteroidales; family Prolixibacteraceae; genus JAAFHB01. The sequence goes on along the minus strand of CANJNY010000009.1, from coordinate 12,952 downwards.
TAAAAACTGGTCCGATGGATCTTTAGGTTCTGACTGGCTAACCGCAGCCACAGACGCCAACGGTAAAATCTGGCTTGCCTCGGCTCGCACCATTCAAAAGGAGGGTAATCCTCAGGTTATAGAGCTACCAGTTGACGCTAAAAACGACACTATTCTTTGTTTATTGCTGGAAAATGACAAAACACTACTTGTCGGGACAACCACGGGGCTTTTAACGTGGAAAGGAACCTGGAGCAGAGAATCTTTCACAAGAGGAAAGCGAATTAATTCAATCCTCAAAGATTTAAAGGGAGATATTTGGCTTGCAACAAACGACGGACTATTGCGCAGAATAGACGGTAAATGGGTTAATCTCGATGATCTCCTCATGGCCTATGGCTTAAAGCGAACCTATTTTGCCCTCGAAAGTGGAAATACAAAAGCGGATATTCTTTTTGGCGGGCTATTTGCCGTCGGATGTATTGCAGAAGATGGAAATCACTGGCTTTTAAAAGGATCAGACGGATTACCTTACGGACCGGTTAAAACGATTCGGAACTCAGGTAAAGAAATTTGGCTCGGAACAGATCGTGGTGTGATCAAAAAAGACTCCTGCTGGCACTATTACAATGGGAAACGGTGGTTGCCGGATAATAAAATCAACGATATTCTTCCCATCGATGCGCGCACTACATGGATCGCAACTCCGAAAGGGATTAGTCAGATTCAGCAGGTACCGATGACACTCGCTCAAAAGGCTGCCGCTTTTGAAGAGCGGATAAAATTGCGACATGACCGTTACGGGCTTGTAAGCAGATCAAAATTGCGAGTACCCGGTGATTTGTCTACAAGCCAAATGGTAACCGACGACAATGAGGGGCTTTGGACCTCGATATATCTTGCCGCCGAATGTTTCCGTTTTGGAGCAACCTTCGATTCTGAAGCAAAGGAAAATGCGATCAAAACATACCAAGCCTTGGAACGGCTTGAAACAGTCACAGGAATACCTGGGCTCCCTGCCCGATCATTTGCTGCTGCCGGCGACACCGTTATTCAATCGCGCTCGCCACATCCCAAGATCTGGCACCCTTCGCCTGACGGAAAATGGCAATGGCTCGACGATGCGAGCTCGGATGAGATTGCCGGCCATATCTTTGCAATCTCCCTCTTTTATGAGCTGGTTGCTGAGGATGAAATGAAAGTGCGGGCAAGAGATCTTGTTCACCGAATTATGACTCACATTGTGGACCATAACTTTCAGCTTATTGATTTTGATGGATTACCTACCAAATGGGCCATCTGGAATCCCGATTCCCTGAATAACATACCCGGCAGGTGGTACGAACGGGGGGTCAATTCCCTACAGATGCTCACCTTTCTGAAGGCAGCCGTTTATATCACAAAAGACCAGAAATTTGAAAAAGCCTATCAGATGCTTATCCAAAAACACCATTATGCCGAGAATACCCTCCAGGCAAAAATGTCTGACCCTTATCAAAACAGTCACTCAGACGATATCCTGACCTATCTTCCGTACTACACCCTGTTCAGGTATTCGACTGATCTCAAATTACTTCCGGTTTACACCCGTAGTCTGCAGCGGGCATGGAAGGTAGCACAACCTGAACGGACACCACTTTGGAATATTATTGCAAGTGCTTCACTAAAAAAGGATTGTGATCTGAAGATTGCTCTTCAGGAGCTTGAACTGATTCCGATGGATATGATTACCTGGAAAATGGAAAACAGTCACCGCTGGGACCTGCCCAAAGATCAGCTCACAGGAAGGTCGCATGAGGCTCAATCCGTAAGACCTGTTCCCACTCCCGAAGCAGCAATCATCAAGGCAAATTCTAATCCCCGCCAATACGATTCAGGTTCGGATGGGGCGTATGAAGATGACGGGGCCTATTTTTTACTCCCTTACTGGATGGGGCGATACCACAAACTCTTTATTGAAAATTAAAATGACTGGAAATCAATGGAGGACTTTTAGATGATATCACGAAATGCAGGAATATTTCTGTTTTTTTTCGCCTTGTTTAACAGCGCCATTAGTTCATTTGCACAGGTTGTTCCGGCTGTTCAAAGTGGCAAATATTTCCAGGAAATAAAAACAGAAATCAGGTTGCCCGAAAAGGCTTCCTCAAATGTCATAAAACTTTTCAAAATCGGAAATTCGGTCGTAACAGTAACAAACAATGGAGTTTACAAGTACACGAATGGCCGGTGGTCCGGCGAACCTTTTGGTTCTCATTGGCGAACTGCGACCTTGGATTCAAACGGTCAAATCTGGCTTGCAGCGGCTGATATAATTCAAAGGGAAACCTATTCAATTGCGATTAAACTTCCGAATTTTGCCCAGGAGGATACTATTTTGTGCCTGTTTTGCGAGAGTGAAAATAAACTCCTTGCAGGGACCACCAATGGACTGCTTACGTTTGATGGCTCCTGGAGCACCGTTCCGTTTGCAAAGGGGAAGCGGGTAAATGCCATTGCAAAAGATTTTAATGGAGATTTGTGGCTTGCCACCACCAATGGTCTCTTGCGGCAGGTCTGCAGGAAATGGATCAATATGGATGATCTGCTAATGGCCAGGGGCCTGAAGCGACAATATTTTGCACTTCAGAGCAACAGTGATCAAAAGGAGATCCTGTTCAGCGGACTATTTACCGTTGGTTGTATTGCAGAAAACGGGGAAAACTGGCTGCTCAGAGGTGCCGACGGACTCCCGTTTGGGCCCGTAACTTCAATCCATTCAACAAAAACAACTATGTGGTTTGGAACCGGTCACGGCGCTATCAGCAAAGAGAAAGAGTGGCATTACTATAACGGGAAACGGTGGTTACCCAATAATAAGGTGAATGATATCCTCCCCATCGACGAACATACGGTCTGGATCGCCACCCCTGAGGGGATTAGTCAGATCCGGGAGGTGGAGATGACCCTGGAACAGAAAGCGGCAACCTTCGAGGAGCGGATAAGGCTGCGGCATGATCGCCACGGATTGGTAAGCAGTTCTAAATTAGTCACTCCCGGAGATTTGTCTACCTTTAAGACTATTCCGAGCAATAATGACGGCCTTTGGACTGGCATTTATCTGGCCGCGGAATGTTTCAGATATGCTGTTACCAGGGATCCGCAAGCCAAAAAAAATGCCAACAAGGCCTTTGAGGCGATGGAACGGCTCGAGACGGTAACCGGAATCCCGGGATTTCCCGCCAGGGCGTATATATCCGAAGATGAAACTATTAAAAAGGGAGCAGAATGGCATCCCTCGCCAGACAAGAAATGGAGATGGTCAGGCGATACAAGTTCGGATGAAATGGTCGGGCATTTTTTCGCATACCCCCTATTCTATGATCTTGTGGCAGAGGGAGACCTCAAAGAGCGGGCAAAAGGTCTGGTCCGCAGGATTATGAATCACATTGTTGACAATAATTATCAGCTCATAGATCTCGATGGCAAGCCAACCCGGTGGGGGGTCTGGACACCAGATTCGCTGAACAATGCACCCGGATGGCTCGGTCAACGTGGTGTTAATTCGCTTGAAATCCTCTCGTTTCTCAAGGCCGCTTTTCATATAACGGGGGAACAGAAATTTGAAACAGCACGGATTGATCTGATTCAGAAGCATAACTATCTGGAGAACATCATTCAACAAAAATTATACGGACCATTTGAGAAGAATACCACCGACGATCAGCTCTCGTTTCTCCCCTACTATATTTTGTTCAGGTATACCCCGGAATCCAAAAAATCACAGCTGGAGAAAAGCATGGAAAGAAGCTGGAATATCGTAAAGGCAGACCGGAAACCGATGTGGAATATCATCGCCAGCGCTGCCTTGAAAAAAGATTGTGACCTGCAAATTTCCGTTGAAGAGCTGCGGCATATTCCGATGGATATGATTTCATGGACCATGACAAACAGCCACCGCTGGGACTTACCGGCCGACCCACTGACCGACCGGTTTGGCAAATTGCAGTCGTTAAAACCAATCCCTGCAGCGGAAGGGGGAATCAGTAAATGGAATAACAACAACTATCTTTTTGATGTGGGCTCAGATGGCGATCTGGAGAATGACGGTGCCTATTTCCTGCTGGCATACTGGATGGGGAGGTATCACCGATATTTCATTGATTAATAGTCATTACCAGTAAATAAACATCATAACAAAACAGAGCACAAACAGCGAAACGGCCCAGACCCTGAAATCGTTATAGAACTTCACATTCTTATAGGCTTGGGCTTCATCAATAAAAAACTGACGGGTGATCACATTTCCCTGAACTTTCTCCTTAGGTGGTGGAGCAGTCATCAAACTGACTACAACCATTACCAGGGATACAAATGCGAAATTTATTGGGGCCAGATAGAGCCAGTGCAAAGGGGCTCCGGGATTCTGAACCGACTGAATGAAATGCTCTTTGCCATAAAAAATCATAAAAAGAGCCATTATAAATGTCGAAAGAAGACCCGCAAAGATACCCGTCCCATTGGCCCGCTTCCAGAATAGTCCAAGCATAAAAGCGGCTACTATTGGTGGTCCGACATACGACAGCATCTCATTGTAATAGTTAATTAAGGTACCAAACTTCCGGATTTGGGGTGCCCAAAATATCCCAACAATAAGGACAACCGTTGAACAGATCTGCCCTACCCGGACCAGTTTTTTCGAACTTGCATTTTTATCAATCTTCCGATAGAAATCCATCGTAAAAAGTGTGGAGACAGAATTAAGACATGCACTCAGACTTGCAGTCAGCGCGGAGATCATCACAGCAAGCATAATCCCCAGGAAAATCGTTGGCATCCAGGTCGTCACCATCTTGGGATAAATTCCGTCCGGGGGATTTACATTTGGAAAGGCGGCAGCAGCCTGCATCGCCGGAATAAAAATAAAATAGAGGGTAAGCATGGTGAGTAGACCTGTCAGCAAGACCCCTTTTCTTCCGTGATCGACCGATTTTGCAGATAGGACCCGCTGAACCAGTTGCTGGTTGTTTCCCCAGAAATAGAATCCCAGGATAGGAAGTGAAAGGATGAGGGCAGGCCAGGGAATCGCAATATCATTGGCACTGCGAATCAGATGGAGATAGACCGTGTCATGAAACCTTTGGGATAAAACGGCCCAGCTGCCCACATTATGTTGAGCAATAACTGCCAGTAATACTGAGCCTGCGATAAGGATGACAGCCTGAATCACCTCTGTTTTGATCACGGAGTTTAATCCCCCCGGAATGGTATACGACGCAACAATCAGGGCAGCAATTATCACAATAACCTGTAATTCCATCTCAGGAAAGATAATCTTAAAAATCATTGCACTCCCATAAAGGGTGGCAGAAACATCCATGAAAATCCCTCCAAAAACCGAAATGCCGGAAAAATAATATTTGGAACGGTGATCAAACCGCCGTTCAAGAAACTCGGGCATAGTGAAAACTCCCGACTTAATATAAAATGGGAGAAATATCCACGCAAAGAAAATCATGACCAGGATTGAAATCAGGTTATAATTAAAGATCACCATCCCATATTGGTAGGTTGAACCCGAGTGTCCAATCAGCGTAGAGGTTGAAATACTGGCCGAAAAAAGGGAGAGCCCGACAACGATCCAGGTCATATTCCGGCCTGCCAGAAAATAGTCGTTTGAAGTCTCATTCTTCGCATTTTTTAAACCCCACCAGGTAATTCCTATAATATATAAGATGATAATCAGAAGATCAGCAATATTGAGATTAGTTAGGAATGACATATTTCTCAGAAGTTGAAGGTGGTATACATTATTAAACTTTTTGCCGGAATTTCGACTTGCATTTCTCCCCCCGAAAGGTTAAGAAAACCTGTTTCCTGTGGTACCGGAAACCCTTTGCCATCAACCGGCCGAATAGTATTACTATAAATGAATTTCTTAAAGCTCTTTAAAATCAACGATCCATCAAGTTTCAACTGAAGTTTTTGATTCAGTGATCCATTGTTCACCAATGCAATCGTTATGGCCCCCTCTTTAACTCCGGCCACCATTCTTACCCCTTCAATGGCGATACTGTCAGATTTTACAATGTTAATACCATTGGGGAAGTAACGGCAAAGCAGCGACCAGGAATAAAACCAGGGGCGTATATTTTCGTCTGCAGGGTTATTGCAGATTTCGGTACCCAGACTATTCCAGAATCCCCATCTTTTGAGTTTGCTTTTATCTCCCTGATCGCCCAGAGTATGCATGGCATCATCAAGGTCCCACGCCGCAGCGCCGGAATAACCGGAATTCATAATCTGAATGGCTACATCTGCCATGTCGACACCATAACTAAAATCATAGACAGACATTTGACTGTCTTCGCTGGCATAGCGATCAGTTTTGACCCGTTTCTGATTCTCCTCCGTCATTTTATCAAAACCAATCTCCCCGAAGATAATTGGCTTTTTCACCCTTTTTGCCAGTTGGGCAATGCCACTATAAAGTTTGGCAAAATTCCCGCTCTGCACCAGATCATAATTGGTATAGGCATGAATTTCGTAAATCCCCAATTGGTCATCCAGCTGTCGGGTTGATTCAGCAACCCACTCGATACCGGTATATTTGGAAACAGGATTGTCGTACTCGGCAACGACATCAGGGCCGGCGATCTGGATTTTGGCAACCAGACCATTTTCAGTCAGCGCCTTATGGAGCATCTTTACACCTTCACTCCACTCCTCCCAGTTCCCTTCCGTGGAAGCCCAGTAACCATTGGGTTCATTGACCAAATTATAATATTTAAGACAGGTATAACCTTTGGTATTGATCAGGAAATCAAGATATTTAACGATCATATTTATCCATCCTGGATCGTTTGCCCCCTTAAAGTGACCCGAAGAGTCAGAACCTTTAATCTGGGAGGGACACCCCCATTCTCCAAACAAAACAGTGATCTTATTTTTCTGGCAATAATCCAGAAGCTTTTGCAGTGTCTTAACTTCGGGTGAGTTAAAATCAAGAATTGGCTCCCCTTTCTGGTCAAATCCTTTAAGATACCTCCAGTTGGCCTGATCCATTACCCGAACCAGCTTTGGTCTCATAAAATCGAGGCGGTCAAAAATCATTTTCCATTTTTTGGCAGTCATCAGATCGCCCCATTCTGCTTCAGGAGAATCAGCATGGGGATATGCCGACCATTGGACACCATTGCCGATATAGTCAGTTGTAATTACCTGATCAGTATAGATTACTGCGGTATTGGAATGATTTTGGGTATATCCGTTAAGGGAAAAGTACAAAGCAAAAATAATCAGGATGGGTCTCATATCATGCATTTATAATTTGATCCAACAACTCCTGAAGAGGACAGGTGGCCACTCCTACGTACTTGTCAGCACCGCCGTAATATACATATAATATATCATCTACAATTACGTTTCCAGTTGGGAATACGCACCCTTTGTAAAAGCCGTTAATCTCATAATCGAACTCGGGTTCAAGAATCGGATTTTTTGTCCTGCCAATAATTTTTGTGGGGTCATTCAGATCGAGCAAAACCGCTCCGACCCTGTAATAACCTGTGCCGCCGTTCTCGACTCCGTGGTACAGCACCAGCCAACCAGCCTCAGTCCTGAGAGGGGGTGTGGAGCCCCCGATTTTCTCTTCCCATCCCCCTTCAATTCCTTGCATTAGTAAATGACTGGGCTCATTCCAGGTCAATAAGTCATCCGAATAACGCAGCCAGATTGCAGGAAATACTGCTCCCCACTCTTCGCCAACCCACTCCTTGGGTCGATGAAGCATCGTGAATTTACCATTTATCTTTTCGGGAAAGATGATTACATCCCGATCATCGATATTGGATTGGGTAATTCGGCCCAATCTGATCCACACTTTAAAATCTTTTGTCATGGCAAGTGCGGTATTTGCCATATTCTTTTTCAGAAATGTTGGGGCATTTGAGCCAAAGTCCCAGGTTCGAACCTTATCATGCTCAAAATTCCAGTAGCGGCCCGGAGAAATTGGCCGGAAGGCATAAGTAACATAGTAGTAATCATCAAATTTCACAATCCTGGCATCTTCCACACAACCACTATCGGGACCCTCCTCACTCGGCCCGAAAGCCGGCAAATCACTGGTTCGCTTAAAATCAAACCCATCCTCACTCACAGCCAGCCCAAAACGTATCACATGTTTCTCATCGTCGCCGGCGGCCCGGTAAAGCATATAGAAAGTGTCATTTTCGTACCATACCCCCGGATTACAAACAACCAGATTTTCCCAGTCATTTAAGGGGTTAGGAGACAAAATCGGATTATTCTCGTATTTTTTTAAGATCATTCTTCCATTTTTTATTTAAAGCATTATTTTTCAATCAGATATAATAATAAATAACACTTAATTATTTGATATTGGTAAAAAGCAAAAACGATTTCCCCGGAACGGTTATCGCTTTTCCATCTCCTTTTTGAAAATCAATCCCAACATTGGATTCTTCGGGCACAGCAAAACCGTCCGTATCAATTTTACCCGTAAAAGAGGCTCCGGCTCCGGATATATAGGCATAATAATTCAGCGAAGAGATCGCTACTCCACTTTCCATCTTCAAATTGATATCATAGCTTACATAACTCGAATTGACGATTGCTATGGTATAATTCCCCTCTTTTTTCGCAGCTACAGCCTGGAGTCCTTTCTTGTCTGGCAACGCAACATCATATATTTGTGAGCCTTGAGGGAAATACCGGCACAATAAAGAGATTGGATAAAACCATGGGCGGATGTTTTCATCTGCAGCACCACCAAATTTTTCAGAACCCAGAATATTCCAGAATCCCCATCTTTTTAGTTTGGTCGAACCTCCGCCATCAATGTTATACATGGCATCGTCAAGGTCCCAGAGAAGCGAGCCTGAGTATCCCGTAAGCATGTTCTGAATCAGGGCAGCAGACATATCTATCCCGTAAAACGATTTAAATATCATCATATTGCTGTCGTCAGAAGTAAAAGGGTCGGCGGCAATCAACCGGGCATTCTCTTTACCCAAATCGGAAGAGGCATCATACTTAAATCCCAGTTCAGTCATCAACATCTCCTTTGAGGCCGGAGCTACGTTCCGGTATGCTTTAACCATACTTTGATATGTTCCCTCCTGCACCTGAATATCGGTAGGATAGGTATGAATATCATAAGCCCCGATTTTGGCCCCCAGATCAAAATCTGCGTTAATGATCCATGAGGTCAGGTTGGTGTCCCATACCGCAATGTCGGGTCCAATAATTTTAATAGCCGAATTGATCCCTTTTTCAGTGAGTTTGCCATAAAATTGTTCAATGAGGGTTTTCCAAAGTGCGTAGTTTCCGTTAATGCTGGACCAATTGCCGTTAGGCTCATTCACCATATTGAAATATTTGATGCAGGTGTACTTTTTAATTTTCAATAAGTACTCCAGAAATTTGGCAGAATTTTCAAGCCACTCCTGATCAATCGAAGTTCCACCCGAATGCCCCCACTCACCGATCATCACAGAAATCCCCTCGGTCTGACAGAAATCGAGTATCTTAATCAGAACAGGATCACTTTTTGAAGGATCAAAAACAGTATAATTCATATAATTCCAACCGGCGGAAACCATGATCCTCACCAACGGGGGGCGCATAAACCGGACCCTTTTGAACAACTTATCCCAGTCACCCTGGGCTAATGTGGGGCTGCCCGTCCAGTAATTTAAAACATCATACCCACCCCATTGAACACCATTGCCCACAAATGAAGAGGTGATTAAACTATTTTTAATCGTCAGATCATTTTTTGTATCAATTATAACCTTATCCGACCCCGAATCCTTTTTACAGGATAACGATAAATTAAACAGCAGTATCAAGATCAAAAGTCGCTTCATGAGCAGTTAGTTTACGAAATAATTATTGCCAGAACACCCATAACTCTTCCCTACTCAAAATATAGAGGAAGATATTATGGGTGTTATATTGATTTATTGTTTCTTTAAAATATAGTAAAGCTCATAGATCACCTTCAATTGATTTTCGGTGCCATAATAATCATCCCAGTCAATGCTCCAGATCTGATTGGTATAAAGACTATAAGTCATTGTGGAACCATCTGTTGCCGTTGAGCCCTTGGAGTTATACATTTTGGTCTTTCCATCTATATTAACAGAAATTGTATTATCCTTTTTGATATAGTATTTCCCATTTCCATTAGGCAATTGTCCAAGCAGATCACTCCAGTCATTTCCCAATGGGGAGGTGTAAGTTCCGAAAGCTCCATTTGGGCCGCCTGCCCTTTGGTATGAACCATAATAGGCACCTGAAACTTCGTCTACTCCATCAATCCCCCCGAATGTGAAAACATCATCCATTCCATTGGCCGCTGAGCTGATTTTATCAGCTACATTCGCCTCTCCATTAAGGCCCCAGCCATTCCAGTCGTCCCATTTCATGCGGAAGGAGTGAATACTCCAGGTTCCTTTATAGGGATTAATGTATGATCCTGCGACAATTTTCCAGATCAGCGGATTCCCATTAACCGGTGTGATGGTTATTGTTGCCGTCTTTTCGGGGTTATTAAAATTTAATTTGTCACCTGCCTTGACTGATGCGGTTGCCCCAAAGGATATTTCGAGGGAGTTGATCAGAATATTACTAAAATCATCGGAATAATCCAGAAATGCAACCGAAGCATCGGCACCTTCTCTGACAATTGTTGTTTGACCGATCTGTCCTGCAAAAGAGATTCCGATGATATTCCGCTCCTTATTCCATCCACCGTCTTTTATTTCAAGCAGAGGATCCTTCTGACAGGCAAACATCGTTACCAGTGTAAGAGTCAGAAATATAAATTTATACCGTTTCATAACTATCGATTTTACTTTATTATTGATTGGATAAACTTGTATTGAGATCTATTTCCATTTGAGGCAGTGGATAAAAAGCTGCAATAGCCTCCGAAATACCCGAGGCCATGGCTCTTGGATCTGTTTTTGTTACCATAGCTTTTCGTCTCAGATCATATAGTCGCTGGCCTTCAAAAGCCATCTCCCAGCCTCTCTCCACAACAACGGCCGACCTGAATGCCGATTCACTCAACCCAGCGGTGAGGTTAGGCAGACCTGCACGGGTGCGTACATTGTTGATCCACAAATACCCTTCCGAAGTGGGTCCTACAGATTCGGCAAAGGTCAGTGCTACCTCTGCAAACCGAATCAGGTATGGCCTGGCACTTGACTTCTGACCAACAAACTTCGGATCGACATATTTCCGGGTAAACGGATAACTGAATTTATCACCGACCGAGGCCGCAATTTCCCCGTTTGCATTATAAATCGTTGTAACCATCAGATCTGTTTTGCGCTTATCTGTAAGGAAGAACGTGTTATAAAAGGAGGCTGTAGTCTGAAATACTTCCCAGCCATTGGTGGTATAAGTCAGACTATTATCTGCATTTTTAATATAATAGGGCACCCCATCCACCCAGGGGTGAAACATCATCCCTAATTTTGAGTAATTCCCTTCATTTAAGCCTGTGCGATCCTGCGACATAATGAAAATATGCTCTGGTCCATCGGGATAATCGACATTGTAAATATGCTGCAAGTCGTTATCAAGGCGATAATGAGACTGATCGTACAAGACCTTTCTCGAATAAAAGGCTGCACTGTCATACATTGTTTTTACATCTTTTGTCATTTGTGCGTATTTTGGAACGCCGCTCTCTTTTGAAGAGGCAATGGTAAGATACGATCTGGCAAGCAAGGCCTGTGCAGCTATTTTGTCAGCCCGGCCAACCTTCTGATTAATTTCGAGAAACGAATCAGCCAGCTTAAGGTCAGAGTTGATGAAATTATAGAGATCATCCATATTTTTTGCCATATTGGGCGAGGTTTGCGAGATCGTTTTGACCATGGTCGATTGGATCGGAACCAATCCATACACCCTGGCCAGATTGAGGTAGCTGTATGCCCTCAGAAAATGGGCCTCACCGAGGAGTTTATTTTTGATGACCGGCTCAAAGGTGCTGTTTGCAATATTATCGATCACCGCATTCGTTCTGTTTATAGCGATATAGCAATATTTGAAGTAATAAGTTAAGGTTTCATTGTTCGCATCAGCGGTCCAATTGTTGAGCTGCTGTGATCCATATCCTTCATCGGCTTTTACATCGCAGATGTCAGAGGCAAGTTCACCAATATAAAAGATCCCTCTTGAGTATTCTATGAATGTAAGCGCATTATACGCATACATTAATGAGGCTTCAGCATCTGCAGGAGTCTTGTAAAAATTGGCTTCGGAGTAGAAGCCATAGGGATCTTCCTTGAGGCTGCAGGAGTTCAGCACCAGGCTAAACAGCGCAATAATTGAGAATATCTTCGTTTTCATACGTCTTGAATTTTTAGAAAGTTAGTTCGATTCCAAATGTCCATTTCCGGAACCTTGGAATTCCGCCCCAATAGATTCCATCGGTTCCCACTTCGGGATCGTACCCTTTGAAACTTGTGAAGGTGTATAAGTTTGAAGCGTTAACATAGACTCTCGCACCGGAGAACCACTTAACACCTTTGGGATGATAGGTATAGCCAAGAGCAACATTCTGAATTCTTAAAAATGAGCCATCTTTTACGAACCAGTCGGAGAGATAATAAGAGCGATCCTGACGTAAACTCGGGTATTCATTCGTTGGGTTATCCTGAGTCCAGCGCAATGGCGAAGTGGAAGCGCTTCCCCACTGATTCTGATACAAGACATCATTACCATAAACACCATTTAGAAACACTTCGGCATCAAAATTTTTATATTCGGCATTCAGTTTCAGGCTGGCCATAAATTTTGGGTTCGGATCACCAATTACCGTCCTGTCCTTGTCGCTGATTACACCATCTCCATTGAGATCCATATATTTGAATTCCCCAGGTTTAGCTAATAATCCGGTAAGGCCGGCTGCCAATCCTTCGGCATTCGTTTGAATGATCCCATTGACTTTATATCC
>CANJNY010000008.1 GCA_947475715.1 Prolixibacteraceae bacterium | reverse complement strand
CTCCCGCAAAATAATCTTGAAGATCCTCCTATTGCACCATGCAATGATCCTATTGATCGTCTTGATGATAATCTGAATGATATAATTCCAGAAAATCCAAATAAACCCTACGATGTTAAGGATGTAATCCACTCGATTGTGGATAATGCAGAGTTTATGGAGGTTCACCGTAATTATGCCCAGAATATCGTTGTTGGATTTGCCCGATTTAACGGAATGCCTGTTGGTTTAGTTGCGAATCAGCCCTCCTATCTGGCAGGAGTTTTGGATATTAATGCCTCAAGAAAGGCTGCCCGTTTTATCCGCTTTTGCGATGCCTTTAATGTCCCTTTGGTAACCCTTGAGGATGTACCCGGATTTCTGCCCGGAACTGCCCAGGAGTATGGAGGGATAATCATTCATGGTGCAAAATTGTTATTTGCCTATGGCGAAGCTACGGTACCTAAAATTACGGTAATTCTTCGCAAGGCCTACGGTGGTGCTTATTGCGTGATGTCTTCCAAGCATTTGCGTGGAGATATCAATTATGCCTGGCCTCAGGCTGAAATCGCCGTTATGGGTCCTAAGGGTGCCATTGAGGTATTAAGAAGCAAACAGATTGCCGCATTACCTGATGATGCAGCCCGGGCTGAATTTGTAGCCAAGGCTGAAGCCGAATACAAACAGGAATTTGCAAATCCTTATAATGCTGCAAGATACGGTTATATTGATGATGTGATTGAACCTCGTAATACCCGGTTCCGCATTATCCGGGCATTGCAGTCACTTGCAACCAAAAAGGATTCGATGCCTGCTAAAAAACATTCAAACCTTCCGCTTTAATTCTAAGTCATTATGCTAAAAAATAAATTACCTATTTTAAGGCTGATCGCACTTGTACTGTTCAGTATTGGGATAGAAAATTCCAATGCGCGCAATCCTAAGGATTTGCCATTTAGTAATTCAAATGGAATAGGGGCAATCATGCCTGCATTTCTGTTCGTTTTTGTGGCCCTGTTGTTATTGTATTTCCTTATTAAAATCATCGGACATATTATGACCATAGATGCCCGGAAAGCGAAAAAACGAATGGAGGCTGCTTCTCCCGGTGTCGTTAAGGAAAAATTGTCAGGTGAAGTCAGTGCGGCAATTGTGATGGCTTTATATTTGTATAATAATGAATTACATGATCAGGAAGACCCTGTAATTACCATGACAAAGGTTTCACGTACCTATTCACCCTGGAGTTCAAAAATTTATGGAATAAGAAAATCACCAAGATAAAGCGGACTGAAAATGAAAAAATTTAAGTTTAAAATAAATGGTAATCAGTACAATGCCGAAGTGTTGAGTATTGAAGATAATATTGCGGAGATTGAAATCAACGGCACCAGATACAACGTTGAAGTGGATAAGGATATGACACCGGTTAAAACACCAAAATTGGTTCGAAGTATCTCTGTTCCTTCAACCGATGCTCATCCAGCAGTAGCCAAAACCAGCAGTCCTTCAGCACCTAAGGGAGGCGGAACCATTAAGTCTCCACTTCCCGGAGTCATTCTGGAGCTGTTTGTAAAGGTTGGAGATGTTGTAAATATCGGACAACGGTTACTTGTGCTCGAAGCGATGAAGATGGAAAATAATATCGAGGCTGACAAAGCCGGAAAAATTATCTCCATTTCGAAGAATAAGGGTGATTCGGTAATGGAAGGGGATGTATTAATCGTCATTGGAGAATAACCATGGAAAATTCAGGTTCTCTAACTTTTATTATTGGACAATTGGGTCAGTTTTTTCAATATACCGCTTTTGCTAATCTGACAATAGGCAATATCTTGATGATCCTAATTGGGGTGTGCTTTATCTATCTGGCTATTGTCAGAGAGTATGAGCCAATGGTGCTGGTTCCGATTGGATTCGGAATTTTAATTGGGAATATTGCGTTTCATCCCGGAATTCAGATAGGGATTTTTGAAAACGGAAGCGCTCTTAATTACCTCTATATGGGGGTACTGCGCGGAATTTATCCATCCCTGATCTTTCTGGGAATTGGTGCGATGACCGATTTTTCAGCTTTAATCTCAAATCCAAAGCTGATAATGATCGGTATTGCAACACAATTGGGTATTTTCAGCGCCTACGTTATTGCAGTTCAGTTTGGATTTACCCCCGCAGAGGCGGGTGCAATTGGAATTATTGGAGGAGCCGACGGCCCGACAGCAATATTTCTCTCTTCAAAACTTGCTCCGGATCTGATTGGCGCCATTGTAATTTCTGCCTATGCGTATATGGCATTGATTCCTGTTTTACAACCGTTGTTTATGAAATTATTGACAACCAGTAAGGAGCGGGTAATCCGGATGAAACCACTACGGACAGTTTCACAGCGCGAGAAAATCCTCTTCCCAATTGCGGGATTATTGCTCACTTGCCTGTTAGTCCCGGCATCTCTTCCGTTAATTGGAATGCTTTTCTTTGGGAATATATTAAAAGAGAGTACCGTAACGAAACGATTGGCAGAAACTGCCAAAGGTGCACTGATTGATATTGTCACTATTTTAATTGGTCTCACCGTGGGGGCCTCCGCTCAGGCGGCAACTTTTCTGACTGTGAAAACCTTTGGTATTTTCGCTCTGGGTGCCGTATCAATCGTTATTGCCACCATTGGAGGGGTATTATTCGTTAAGATTATGAATCTTTTTCTCAAAGAGGGAAATAAAATTAATCCCCTGATTGGAAATGCAGGTGTGGCGGCTATCCCGGGAAGTGCAAAAATCTCGCAGGTTATTGGATTGAAGTATGACAAAACGAACCATTTGCTCATGCATGCAGTAGGGCCAAACTCTGCCGGACTGATTGGAAGTGCAATTGCCGCGGGTATATTGCTAAGCTTCCTCTATTAAGGATAATTTCAGCGTATAAAAAAAGCGATCTTTTAATAACGATCGCTTTTTTTGTATATTTTCGTCTGACCATATTCACTAAATTAATTCATAGCTATGAAAAATAAATTCACCTCCCTTTTAGTAATTACTTTACTTGTATTTTCCTTATTTTCTCAAAGTCAGTTATCTGCCGCACGATTAAAATCTGGAAATCAGATATTACCTTCTGAACTATCAAAACAGGGAGATACGGATCAATGGAGACAGCTGTTCAATGGGAAAGACCTGACCGGTTGGAAACATGTTGGACCAGGATCTCAGTATGTTGAAGATGGATTTATTAAATCACATGGCGGAATGGGATTGCTCTATTGGGTCGGAGAGAAGTTTGGAAATTGCACCATCCGGGTTGTTTTCAGAATGCGCGATACAAACAGCAATTCCGGGGTCTTTATCCGGATACCAATTGAACCTTATGAAGAATGGATGCCTGTTTTCTATGGTTATGAAGTTCAGATAGATAACAAGCCAGAGCTTTCAGATGAAGATGATTACCATTATACCGGAATGTTGTATTCATTAACCAAACCGCTTGCCAAACCTGGAAAACCGGGGCCGGAATGGAATACAATGGAAATCACCTTAAATGGTTTGCAAACTGTTGTTGTATTAAATGGCGTTAAAGTTACCGATTTTAGGGAGGGTGATCCGGTACCTGTCCGGAAGTTTGATTTTGAACCTTACCATGGACCTCGTCCTGAATATGGATACATTGGCGTTCAAAATCATGGGGAAAATGATGTTGTTTTCTACAAGGAGGTTTCAGTTAAATCTTTGAAAAAGCAATAAATATTTTGTTGCAATATTAAGATCAATCTTTCGCTATACTGAAATGAAAAAATAATTCAGCAGACGATTCAATCTGCAAATGTGAATCGAAGGAATTTTGACGCGGTGTCTTTAGCCATACCTGATCATAATCATGCTATTTGTTGATATGGAATCATTTATCTTTCCGGGAAGGTATATTAATTCTAAATGGATGGCTCAAATATGAGAGTCATCAACTTCATGTAATTTAATCAATTTGTCAAACCTGATGAAGTTACCAGATCAGTTGGACAAAAATATTTTCAACATGAGGTGAGTTTAAATTCGGGAATCACCTTAGGGCTTAAATCAATCATGGAGGCCAGGTCGGTAATTTTACAATTGAGCGCAATACGGAAGGCAGAAATCTATAAACGATTAATGTCCTGTGAAATAACCACCGGTTTTCCTGTCCTCGATTCTAAAATCACATCCTAACGCCCTCTTATTGCTCGACAAGGTGGCTGCCGAAGGGATTAAACAGCCAAAGGCAATGTGCAGGTAAATCAGCACTGAGTAACATCCACTATGTACTCACCCTTTGCCTTTAATTTCCCAAACGAGTGTGGACTTAACCCGTATTGTGAAGCGATCTCCAGAAAGCTCTCTTTGCCCTGCGGAGTTACGGCAACAAGTAACCCTCCGCTGGTCTGTGGATCACAAAAAAGATGCTTTTGTTGGTCTGTCATTGGCGAGACTTTATGACCATAACTATCAAAATTCCGGAAAGTGCCGCCTGGAAATGTCTTTTTTTCGAGGTAAAAACTAATGTTTTCTATCTGGGGAACCAGCGACGGATAAATCTCGGCACTTAAACCACTTCCTTCGCACATTTCAATCAAATGCCCCAGTAGTCCAAATCCGGTAACATCAGTCATTGCTGTTACCGCATCAAGTTTTCCAAGCTCTTTTCCTATTGTATTAATTGTGAGCATTAGATTACGTGCTACTTGCCGGTCTTCCTCTCTTAAAATTCCTTGTTTTTGGGCTGTTGACAGGATCCCAATTCCTAAGGGTTTGGTTAAATAGAGCTCACACCCCTCTGTTGCGGAACAATTCAGCCGAATCTGATTTTTTTGGGCAATTCCTGTAACGGCTAATCCGAAGATAGGTTCAGGACCATCGATACTATGACCTCCGGCAATCGCTATTCCGGCTCTGGCACAGGCTTGTTTGGCTCCTTCGATAACCTGACCTGCAATTTCGGCTGAAAGTTTGTTTACCGGCCAGCATAGAATAGCCACGGCCATCAAAGGTGTTCCCCCCATTGCAAAAATATCACTGATTGCATTTACAGAGGCAATACCACCGAAATCATAAGGATCGTCCACAATCGGCATAAAAAAATCGGTGGTGGAGATGATAACCTGATTATTTCCAATATCATAAACTGCTGCATCATCCAGGGTACTGTTACCGACAAGGAGAAAGGGATCCGGAAATTCGGTTTTACATTCTGCGAGTATCGAATTTAAAACCTTTGGCGATATTTTACATCCGCATCCCGCTCCATGAGAATATTGAGTCAATTTAACAGCGGTTTCCAGGGGCATTGTAATATTTTCCATCTGATTCTTATTTGTCATTTTATTAATCTCCCAATTCAGGAAGATATTGTCTGTAACTCATTTATCTTTTTTAGAATTATAACAGCATTGGAAATCGCATCACCCGTAGGGAGCAAAATTTCAGTTAATTTCATTTTATATTTATCTCTGCTATATTGATAGGTTTGATCGTAATAGTTTAGTAATTTTTCAGCAACTGTCGGCAGCTCCCTATCCCGGTAATTTTGAAGAATCTCATTCATACGAAGGACTCCTAAACGTTTCACAATAGTGCTGATCGCATTTTCCATGAGCTCAGAGGGCAGTGTCCCATATTCGGTAACAAGTCTTCCGATTCTTTCTGAGCGGGGAACCTGGATTTCGATATTTTGTGCAGAATTCATCGCATCCCAAAAGGGATCAGGTACAAAGACTCGTCCTACCGTCTTGCTTTCACCTTCGACCCAAACCCTTTTTGAAAGATCGAAACGGAGTATTTCCCTGAGCATATTATTCTGAAACTGTTGCGTTGAAGGTTGTGGATTCTGACTGATCCCGCCAAAAACAGAACCTTTGTGGTTCGCCAGCCTTTCAAGATCGATTATTTGCTCACCCAGGTGTTGTAACGCATGAAGAATTTCAGTCTTACCGCTCCCTGTATACCCTTCAATAACAATTAATCCTGGAATATTTCCCACTTTCTCCAACAGGTAATTACGATACGATTTGTACCCCCCCGCGAGTAAACTGCATTTAATATTTACCCGCTCAAACAGCCATGCCATACTCTCAGAGCGCATTCCGCCTCTCCAGCAATAGATCGCAATTTCACCTGAATGGGCAATTTTTAAGGCTTGCCTCACAAAATCAGCCATCCTTGGGCCAACGATTTCTAATCCTTTCTCAATAGCAGTAATTCTTCCCTTATTGATATAGAGTGTTCCAATAACTGCACGCTCTTGATCATTAAAAATCGGGATATTTATGGCCTGCGGAATGTGTCCCTCTGCAAATTCAGCAGGTGACCTTACATCTACAATGGGCAGCGATTGGCTACTGTTTATAAATTCTTCAGCATTAAGAATTTGCATGTTATTTCTTTTCGAAATTAGACAATTTATTACGGATTCAGAGATAACCAACGAAACGTAAACAATTGATTTTTTTACCTCTGCCTGATCTTTATGTGACCAACGAGCTATAAAATGCGAATATAAACTTCTTATTTCTATTTGTAAGGGAACATCATCTATTTTTGTATTTTAACTACATGTTCAGTAAGATGATTCACGAAATTTCAAAAATGAAAAAATAATTACCAGTTCAAACCATATTATTTAAATGAAATATTAGCCAAAATACCGGGATGGGGCTTCATTATGAAAACTTATTTTTGAAGCCCATTCGGGATCAATAGATGTGTATAATTGTACCCCTTTAGGTGCAATGGTAATGCTTCGCTTTCCAATAAACCACTAAAATTATCCCCATATTCCTGAGATCCCGGTTTTATATTTACCCCAATTATAAAAGTTCAGGCAAGGGATGAATTATAAATCTTCACCCCTTGCCTGAGTTCTTTTCAGCCATTTATTACTGTGCTTTTACCGGTTCCTCCGGCATTAGCGCAACACTGATATACTTGTTAAAATCAAATGTGCGCGCTGCAGCAGATTTTAACGATTGCAGTGAAAGATCGTTGGTAACCTGATCAAACTCGAGGAATGTTTTAAAATCACCATTCATATTCAGATAGTATGATTTTAGAGTTGATTGCCAGTAATTATTTTCGCGCAAATTGGATTCGTGTTCCCGTTTGATTTTCTCACGGGCCTTATCCACCTCCTCTTGTTTAGGTCCGTTTTCAATCAGGTCATGGATAATTGCAAAAACTGACGTTTTTAATTCGTTAATCTTTTCCGGAGAAGTACCATAATAGATGGTCATATCATATTCTGAAACAGGTAATTTATTGGTTCCAGGCTGGGCTCCGATATAATAAACACTCGATTTATCCTCCCGTATGCTTTCTAAAAGTCTGGTAGTTAATATCTTACTAAGTGCGTCAATTTCAAGAATATCTTTGGTTGTATAATTGAGTTTTCCATGAAATTGAATGTATTGAATCGATTTGGACTCTTTTCCTTTGCGTACAATTTTTTCAACCACACCCGATGGTTTTCTTACTCCCAGATCAACCCAGTTTTCGGCTTTGCTGCCTGAATTAAGTGAAGCCAGGTATTTTTCGACAAGTGGCTTAAAGCTCACAGGATCGATTTTTCCTACAAAGAAGAATGTAAAGGCTCCCGGATTTGAATACCGTTCTTTACCAATTTGTTCTATCCGGTTAAACTTTGCTTCCTCAAGCATCTCTTTGGTAAGTGGTTTCATTCTCGGATTATAGTTGGATGTCACATATCTGAAAGTATCAGAGAATGCAATTTCAGGAGAGACATCCTTATTATCCAATTGACTTCGCATCCTTGTAATGTAGGATGAAAAGGCAGACTCATCCCATCGTGATTTTGTAAAATAGAGATTTATTAACTGGAAGAGTGTCTCCAGATCCGATACATTGGATGTCCCTTCAAGCCCCTGAGTCAGCATTTTAATCGTAGGAGTGACCGAGACTTCCTTGCCTGCGAGCATCTTTTTTAAGGTGGTTAGTTTGTAATCGGCAATACCGCTCATGTCCATAATGGTTGATGCAAATGAGGCCGATACGTTGTCAGCCTGAGGATAAAGTGACCATCCACCCTTGGAATATCCGGTGAATAAGATCTCATCATCCTTAAAATCAGTTTGTTTAAGTACTACTTTGATACCGTTTGAGAGTGTCCATTCTGTGGCATCTACCTCACTGATTTTCTTTTCACCGGTTACTTTTCCGGCAATCGGAATCGATTTCATCAATGGTTCCTTTGATGTTTCATCTGCGTATTTTTCAATTGTTTGATTCTGAACCTCCTCCAGAACTTTATTGATCTCTGCCTCGGTGGGTGCAGGATTAGCAGCTAATTCAGGTGCAGTAATAATAACTACGCGATTTTCATTGGTTATCCATTTTTGAGCCAGTGCATTAATTTGAGCCAGAGTAATTGTTGGCATAAAGGCTTTATAATATTCGAATTCCATTTCAATGCCGGGTGTTGGTTCCTGACGCATCAGAAAATTGCGGCTATATTCCTGTGCAATGCTCATCGATTCTCTCTTATCACGCTCATTATATGAAGATTCCATTGATTTAAGCATGGCGTTTTTATTCCTGTCCAGTTCACTTTGTGTGAAACCGAATTTTTTTACCCGTTCATTTTCCAGAAGGACCGCTTTTAATCCTTCCGGAATCTTACCTGGATGTGTAATGGCTACTGAGGTGTAGACATCTGATGGACCAATTAAGCCGCCATATCCAGCCTGGCCCATTACAAACGGAGGGTTTTCCTTTTGAGTCAGCTCCGACAATCTCAAATTAATCATTTGATTGTAAAGATTGTTTAGCATAGATGTGCGATAACCATTTACGGTCAAATCAATAACCATTGGATGTTTAATATAAACTGAAGCCGACGAATAGGTCGCCTCTTTATCGGTCACAATTTTCACAAGTGTTTCTGAATGACCTGGTACAGGAAACAGCTCTTTTTTTCTTGGGTTTATTTTGGAGGGTATCGCTGAAAATTTATCCTGAATCATCCTGGCCATTTTATTCTGATCAAAGTCACCAACAACAATTATAGCTTGTAAATCAGGGCGATACCAATCATTCCGAAACCTTTTTAAGACCTCAGGCTGGCACTTGTCAATAATTTCGATTTCACCGGTAGGCAATCTGTCGGCATACTTTGAATTTTTAAGAAATACCGGTAACCACTGATTCATCATCCTTTTTTGGGCTCCTTGTCCTCCTCGCCACTCTTCATGAACAACACCCCGTTCTTTGATTATCTCATCGTCTGAATCGGTAACCTGGGAAGCCCAATCGAAAAGAACCTGAAGCCCTTTTTGAACATACTCTTCATTGTCCATCGGTACTTTGACCATATAGACTGTTTCGTCAAAACTGGTATAAGCATTAATTTCCGGACCAAACTCCATACCGATTGACTCAAAATATTTGATGAGGTCATTTTTCGGAAAGTTTTTAGTTCCATTGAAGTTCATATGCTCACAAAAATGTGCAAGTCCACGTTGGTCCGAATCTTCCAGAATTGATCCTGCAGAGACCACAAGCATCATTTCAGCACGGTTTTTGGGTGTGGAATTTGATTTGATATAATACGTAAGGCCATTTTTCAGAACACCTTTACTCGTGGCCGGATTAAAAGGAATTGGATCGGAGAGTTTAAATGGCTGGGCAACAAGCTGAAGTGTTGCCCACAGGAAAAGGATAAGGAAAGATAATTTTCTCATTGGAAAGATTTTAATAGTTTATATTAAATAAAAATTAACTGAATAATAGACATTAATACGGATAACGATCCTAAATTTTACAATCCGGAGTGGGTTGAGATGTGTTTATTAACGGCATGACTGAATCCATCTTCGTGATGTGCCAGGCTGATCAGGTATTTTAATTTCAATTCTTCCGGGGCATTTTCTACTACATAGGAATGTTGTGTGTAATCGAGCATCTCCAGGTCGTTAAAATCGTTTCCTATGCCCAGGGTATTTTCTCGTGGAATACCGGTTATGCGACAGATCTCTTCAATTCCATGTGCTTTTGATACTCCATTAGGGAATATTTCCATCCAGATATAAGCCGGATTTATTGGTGAAGTAGTTTTAATAATACTCAATTCCGGAAATTTTGTCTGTATTTTCAATTTGACTGACTCGAATTGATTGCTCTCGATAGGGAAAAATAAGAGGAATTGAGAAGAGGTAAAGGGATTCTGCGGATCGATTTTAATCGCATCTCCAAATCTTTTGTGATGTTCTACATATCTGGTGAGTTCAGGACAGGTATAACTTTCCCACCATCCAAAATTATGATTGTCGGGTAATTCCCTGGAAACTTTGAAATTTTGCTTTGTACTAATCAGATAATCAATGATTTCTTTGGTCCTCAAATCCGTAATTGCCATAGCTCTGATGAGAATTTGAGTTTTCCAATCCATTATTCCGGCACCTGAAGAAAAGATTACATAATCAAAAGGTGATGCCTCGTTTAAGGCAAGCCTAACCTTATATAAATTACGCCCGGTTGCAGCAACGCGGCATAATCCTAATTCCCCTAATCGCTCGAGTGTCTTTTGATCAGTTGGGCTTATTGACTGATCTGATTGTAAAAGCGTACCATCCAGATCAGTAACTACCATTTTTACTTCAAACATAACTAATTAACATCTAAATATTTTTAAAAAATTCTTCATTAAAAAATGAACGTTACTAAGATACGATATAGATTTGACTAAGTTGAATTCTTTTACATTTATTCTTTTATTTAATTTATTTTAAAACATTACAAATTATGATTATATTAGAATTGACACCGTTATTTTAAAAAAATGGAATTAAATTAGCGACTTGAATTTTTTAATTTAAATTGAATCAAATACTAAAATTTTCAACTGTTTAGTTACAATTCGTAATTTATATTTCATCTGTTATATTTATTGATCTTAATTAATACAGCTTTATTTTCTAATTTTAAATGTATGAAACGATTATTTTCCTCTTTAATGATTTTTGCAGTACCGGCTTTGGTATTCGGTAGTGAAGCCGATCTTAAAATTCCTGCTTTGGATCCGGGACAGTACAATATGTTACTGTTTGGATTTCTTATTTGTATTCTTGGGTTACTTTTTGGGTTGTATCAGTTTATTCAGGTTAAAAAACTCAAGGCGCACAAGAATATGCTTGATGTGGCCAATATAATTTTTGAAACGTGTAAAACTTATCTGATTCAGCAGGGGAAATTTTTATTAATTCTTTTTGCTTTCATCGCTGCCTGTATTGCCTTCTATTTTGGTTTTCTTCAGCATATGAGCATCGGTGGTGTTTTACTAATCCTGATGTGGTCGGTGATTGGTATTTTGGGTTCCTATGGTGTGGCCTGGTTTGGTATTCGGATGAATACCCTTGCCAACAGTCGGATGGCTTTCGCATCACTTGAACGCAAACCACTTAAGCTTCTGAATATTCCTTTGGATGCAGGGATGAGCATCGGAGTTCTTTTGGTCAGTGTTGAATTGATCATGATGTTAATTATTCTGCTTTTTATCCCACGCGAATTTGCCGGCGCCAGTTTTATCGGGTTTGCAATTGGTGAATCTTTAGGCGCATCTGCACTCCGTATTGCCGGTGGTATTTTTACAAAGATTGCAGATATTGGAAGTGACCTGATGAAGGTGGTTTTTAAAATTAAGGAAGATGATCCACGTAACCCTGGTGTAATTGCAGATTGTACCGGCGATAATGCGGGTGATAGTGTTGGACCTACAGCTGATGGTTTTGAAACTTATGGTGTTACCGGTGTTGCTCTGATTAGTTTTATCGTACTTGCAGTGGCAAATGTAGCCGATCAGACACTCTTACTTACCTGGATATTCATGATGCGTATTTTGATGGTAGTTACTTCAATAGGTGCATTTTATGTGAATAAATTATATACTAATGCAAAATACCATGGTGTTTTGGATCTTGATTTTGAAAAACCTCTCACCACCCTGGTCTGGATAACTTCCATACTCTCAATCCTGGTTACTTTTGCCGTAAGTTATATCATGCTTGGTGCCTTAGCCAATAATCTTTGGTTAACACTTTCAGTTATTATAAGTTGCGGAACTCTTGGTGCAGCGCTTATTCCCGAATTTACCAAAATATTTACCAGTCCTAAATCGGCTCACGTAAACGAAATTGTTACAGCTTCACGCGAAGGGGGCGCATCACTCAATATTCTTTCAGGTCTTGTTGCAGGAAACTTTAGTGCATTCTGGCAAGGTATGGTTTTCCTTGTACTGATGTTTGTGGCCTATTTTTCATCAAATCATGGTCTTGACGCCCTGATGATCTATCCTTCAATCTTCGCTTTTGGTCTTGTGGCTTTTGGATTTCTCGGAATGGGACCTGTGACCATAGCTGTCGACAGTTATGGACCGGTTACTGATAATGCTCAAAGTATCTATGAACTTTCGTTGATTGAGGAAAATCCAAATGCAGCTGCTGAGATTGAAAAAGAGTTTGGTTTCATCCCTGATTTCGATAATGCCAAACACTATCTTGAAGCAAACGATGGTGCAGGTAATACATTTAAGGCTACCGCAAAACCGGTTCTTATCGGTACTGCAGTGGTTGGTGCAACAACAATGATCTTTTCCTTAATTCTATTGATTAAAGGCAAATTTGGAATTGAACCGGAGACCATCTTAAATGTTCTAAATCCATATACTATTTTAGGATTTCTGGCAGGAGGATCTGTAATTTATTGGTTTACAGGCGCATCAATTCAGGCTGTAACTACAGGTGCCTATCGTGCTGTAGAATATATTAAGAAAAACATCCACCTCGATGAAGGTGCAGATAGCAGTGCATCAATTGAGACATCCAAAGAGGTTGTTAAGATTTGTACCCAATATGCCCAGACTGGGATGTTCAATATCTTTATTGCTATTTTCTCATTTGCACTGGCATTCGCGTTCTTTGCCGGATATCGTGACATGACTGCTGCCACTCCAGCTCTTAAGTTTGCAGCTACATCGTTTTTTGTCAGTTATCTGATCTCTATCGCAGTCTTTGGACTTTTTCAGGCTCTCTTTATGGCCAATGCCGGAGGTGCATGGGATAATGCAAAGAAGGTAGTTGAAGTTGACCTGCGTGAAAAAGGTACTGCTTTGCACGAAGCCTCAATTGTAGGTGATACCGTGGGCGATCCGTTTAAGGATACCTCTTCAGTAGCTCTTAATCCAATTATTAAGTTTACCACCTTATTTGGTTTACTGGCCATGGAGATCGCAATATCTGACAGCTTTTATTCTGTAGCACCTTATGTAGGCGCAGTATTTTTTGCAATTGCACTTTACTTCGTATATCGTTCATTCTATAATATGAGAATTGTCAAATAGCGAGATTTTTACGTTAAATGGATATTTAACAATATTTAAGATCTATTGAATCGTCTTAACGAAATTCTGTTGCATTTTTGACACATAAGAGTAAAGCACTTTTTTTCATAGATTTTGGTTAGGTTAACATAGGGCATCCTCAAAAAGGATGCCTTTGTTTTGGGGTTTGTTCATAAAAAAAGGTTTACTGAAATTGCTTTCAGTAAACCTTTTTTTATAGAGTTATGTTGCGAAATAATTAGTTACCCCCTTAGCAAAGTAATCGTTTGCGGTGAAACTGCCGGGTACTTAGCGTGAGAAAAGAGTTATATAGGAGTTTATAATCCGAGTAACCTCTCCTCAGCACTTTTTCCACCAAAGAGAAGTTTTGCAGGATCTTCAATTAGTTCTTTTACTTTGACCAGAAATCCTACCGAGTCTTTGCCATCGATTATTCGGTGGTCATACGATAGTGCGACATACATCATTGGACGAATTTTTACTTGGCCATTAACTGCAATTGGCCGATCTTTAATAGAATGCATTCCCAGAATTGCACTTTGGGGCGGATTAAGAATCGGTGTAGACATCAATGAGCCGAATACACCTCCGTTGGTAATTGTAAACGTCCCTCCGGTCATCTCTTGAATTGTAAGCTTTTTATCCCTTGCTTTTTCTGCCAGTTCCTTAATCTCGCGCTCTATGGCTTCAATACTCTTGACCTCCGCATTACGAACAACTGGTACCATTAACCCTTTTGGAGTTTGAACTGCAATTCCGATATCATGATATCGAGGGGTTACAATATCTTCATTCTCAATTAGTGAATTTACTGTCGGATGGTTTGCAAGTGCAATACTTGCAGCTTTTGCAAAAAAGGACATGAACCCAAGTTTGATTCCGTATTTCTCAACAAATGGCTGCTGATATTTTTTTCTCAGTTCCATCAGCTGACTCATGTCAATCTCATTAAAGGTTGTGAGCATTGCCGTTTCGTTTTTCACTGCAACAAGCCTTTGACTCAATTTGCGCCGAAGAGGCGACATGGCTGCACGATCAGAATCCCTGCTTTTTTCAATGGGTTGATCAGTTAGTGTATGCGATGGGGCAATCAGAACAGATTCAACATCTTTGCGGGTGATCCGATGCAGCCCATTTAATATATCATCGATATTCAAACCGGCCTCTTCCATGACAGCCTTTGCCGCCGGAGTTATTTTCACTAAATCATTGGCGCCAATTGCCGGCTTGATTTCTGGATTTGTAACCTTTTTTTGTTCTACAACAGGAGTTGCTGGTTTTACCTTCTCCGGTTCAGCCGACAGGTTTCTATTTAACAGTAAAGATCCACTCTCCGTTGGCTGAATGCTAGCGTCGCTGTCGATTGTGCATGCGATTGTTCCTACGGCAACCCTTTCACCTTCTTTTAATAATATTTTTATTGTACCGGATGCAGAGGCGGTTAATGACAGGGTTGCTTTATCAGACTCAATTTCAGCAATCTCCTGATCTTTATTTATGAATGCACCATCTTCAATGAGCCATTTACCGATTTCAACCTCCGTAATTGATTCACCAGGAGTAGGTATTTTGATTTCAAGAATCATATCAGAAAAAATTAATGACTAAATTTAATTAAACACAGCATTGAGAATTCGCTCGAGACTTTTTTTATGTCTCTCTAAAAGTCCGGTTGCAGGACTTGCACTTTCGGGCCGACTTATTAACTCAAATTCGAGTTCCGGATATTTACGTGCGATGAATGGCCAGACACCCATATTGGCAGGTTCATCCTGAACCCATAGCACCCTTTTAGCGTTTGGATTTTCAAACTTAATATTCCGAATTTCTTCAGCAGGGAATGGATAGAGTTGTTCGAGGCGGATGATCGCGAAATTTTGGCGTTCTAATTTCTCACGACGTTCCAATAATTCGTAATAGATTTTACCCGATGTAAAGATTAATACTTCAGCTTTTCCTGGTGCAACTTTATCATCCGGGATGATTTCCAAAAATTCATGTTTGGTGAGATGTTCGATTGGTGAAATCACTAAAGGATGCCGAAGCAGACTCTTTGGAGTAAATACGATCATTGGAATCCTGATATCTCCAAGAACCTGCCGGCGTAATAAATGAAACATATTGGCAGGAGTTGTAGGGATCATTACCTGCATATTGTAATTGGTGCACAACGACAACATTCTTTCAATTCTGCCGCTTGAGTGTTCCGAACCTTGACCTTCGTAACCATGTGGCAGGAATAAAACCAAACCATTCATTAATCCCCATTTATCTCCGGCGGAACTTATATATTGATCAATTATTACTTGTGCAACATTGCTGAAATCTCCGAACTGAGCTTCCCATATCGTTAAACCTTTAGGATAATAGAGTGAATAGCCATATTCGAAGCCCATAACGCCATATTCGTTCAATGGTGAATTAAATACGCTAAATTTTGCCTGATCGGATGAGATATTTTTGAGTGGAAAATATTTTTCATTTCCCTCTTCCATTACAATTGCAGCATGTCGGTGTGAGAATGTTCCCCGCTCGCAGTCCTGTCCGCTCAAACGAACGGGAATCCCTTCGGATAGCAGGGTGGCAAAAGCCAGTTGTTCTGCCAGGGCCCAGTCTACTTTATTTTCAGCGATAAGCTGTCTGCGGTCAGCCAAAAGTTTAATTATCTTACCGAAAAAATTCTGCTCATCAGGAAGGGTATTAATTTTTAATGCTAACTCTTTTAGTTTTGTTTCCGAGACTGCCGTAGGGGTTGAATTTATTTCGGCAGGTTCAGGAAACCGGTAATTTTTATACTCTTCAACCAGAAAGCTTTTAATTTTAACCTTTTGGATACCTTTACTTACCTCGTATTTTTCCTCAAGATGCTGGTTGAAATTTTCAATCTCGTCCAATACCTCCTGTTGTGTCATTACTCCTGATTCGATCAGTTTAGTAGCATACAAATCACGAGGATTGGGGTGCTGCGCAATGGCCTTATAAAGAAATGGTTGGGTAAAACGAGGTTCATCTCCTTCGTTATGACCATATTTGCGATAGGATAAAATATCAATAAAAACATCACTGTGAAAATGTTGTCTGAACTCAAGGGCCATTTTTACAGTAAATATAATCGCTTCGGCATCATCACCATTGACATGGAAAACGGGTGAGCGGGTAATCTTTGCCACGTCTGTACAATAGGTGCTAGACCGTGCATCGAGGTAGTCAGTGGTAAATCCAATTTGGTTATTCACCACAATATGGATGGTTCCCCCTGTTTTGTACCCGGGTAAAAGCGCCATTTGAACAACCTCATAAACAACACCCTGTCCTGCAATTGCAGCATCACCATGAATAATTATCGGAGCAATCTTATTAAAATCTCCTTGGTGTATAAAATCGATTTTGGCCCTGACCATCCCCTCAGCAAGGGGCGCAACGGTCTCAAGATGAGATGGATTTGGCAGAAGGCTTAGTTTAACCTTAGAACCGTTTTTAGTGATAACCTCCTTGTCGAATCCAAGATGATATTTAACATCACCCAGTACAATTCCATCTTCATATTCAGTAGCATAGAATTCCTTAAAAATATTTTCATAAGGCTTCTTCAGAATATTAGCCAAAACATTTAATCTTCCACGATGGGAAATTCCGATTACATATTCCTCCAGTCCAAGGGCAACCCCATGTTCGATAATTGCTTTTAAGGCAGGAATCAATCCTTCTGTACCTTCAAGTGAAAATCGTTTTGCACCAACAAATTTCTTATGAATAAAATTTTCAAAACCCGCAGCTTCTTTGAGGTGATTGAAAATATCTTTTTGATTTTCAATGGAAAGATTCTCGGTATTGCGACTACTTTCCATCTTAAGTTTTAGCCAATCGATTAATTCCGGTTGACGCATATATAAATATTCAACGCCTATTGATTGGCAATAAGTATGTTCAAGATGTGATACAATTGCGCTGAGTGAAGCTGCACCAATTCCAATTTCTTTACCTGCTTCAAAAAGCACATTTAAATCGCTCTCCACTAATCCAAAATTGCGGTAATCAAGGGTTGGAGTGTACTGTCTGCGTCTTCTAACCGGATTTGTCCGCGTAAAAAGATGACCACGCTGACGATAACCATTGATCAGATTTAGAATACAAAACTCTTTTTCGAGTTGACTTTTGTCAACCAATTCAATCGATTTTGTTTCATACGATTTGCGTGCAAGCTCGAAGCCTTCAAAAAAATTGCACCAACTTTGATCAATATCCTGAGGGTTTTGAAGATAACTTTTGTATAACTCTTCAATCGCACCAATTTCATGGTTTCCTACAAGCGAAAATTTATCCATTTCTTTTATTTAATTCCATAACAATTACAAATAAATACAGCATAAGTTCAATAATACAGCTGTTGATGAGCAATTTTTCTCTGTATTTATTTTAAAAAAAATAATTTTTAATTTTTATTTATCCCTATTTTACAAAGCTATTGTAAATAAGTAAAAACTTGGCAAAGTAACCTATTATTTAGCTATTTTTACTCTTTATTGTTAAATTAAGACTATTTATGAACGGATTTTTAAAACAAGTTGCTGCCCATTTGTTTAAAACACATCAAGAGAACATCAGTCAGCTGACGCTTGTTTTTCCGAACCGCAGAGGTGGGGTGTTTTTTACAAATTATCTGAATAGTTTGGTCGTTTCACCTTTGATCTCGCCTCAGATTAAAACAATTAATGAACTTTTCTCCGAACTTTCGCCATTACATGTTCACGATCGCTTAAGTCTTATTTTTAGACTTTATAAAATTTATTGTGAATCGACCCGGTCCACTGAACTTTTTGATGATTTTTATTTTTGGGGTGAGATGTTGATCAGCGATTTTGATCAGGTGGATAAATATCTCGTGAACGCACACGATTTATTTACAAATGTAACTGAATTAAAGGAGATTGATGTTCGATTTAGTGAAATGCCCGAGGACGAAAGAGAACGACTGGGTAGTTTCTGGAGGACCCTTTCAAGTGAGGAGAAAACGCCTAATCAGCTGGAATTTTTGAGACTATGGGAAGATATTGATGGGGTTTATACTAAACTGAAGGCTTCACTGGCTCATGAGGGGTTTGCCTATGAAGGGATGCTTTACCGGGATGTCGTGGAAAATAATTTTCAGGAAAAGCCACAATTATTTCACGGAAAACAATATATATTTATTGGTTTCAACGCATTAAATAAATGCGAAGAGTCGCTCTTCGATTACCTTCAGAATAAAGGACAAGCTGCCTTTTTTTGGGATTTTGATAACTATTATTATGCGGATTCAACCCAGGAAGCGGGGTATTTTTTGCGAAAAAATCTGATCCGTTTTCCACACATCGGGTATTTCCCTGAAAGCGAAGTGAATATGTCATCTGCCAAGTCATTGAAAATTATAAATATTTCATCACAGGTAGGTCAGGCACAAGTGGCAGCAAATGAGCTTATTAATCAGATGGATGGGGAATTTGAATTTGATCAGACTGCGGTTGTACTTTGCGATGAGGAGTTACTTTTGCCGGTTATCAATGCATTGCCAGGCACAAGCAATAAAGTCAACATCACCATGGGGTATCCGTTAAAGATGACCCCGGTTTTCAGTTTGGTCGCTCAACTAATCGCATTGCAGAAAAATATTCGGGTGGGAGAGCGCGGTGAATCAACTTTTTATAATAAAGATGTGATTCGGGTCCTGAATCATCAATTGGTTATCGATTTTGAACCATTGGTCAGTAAGGATTTTATAGATTCGATTCTGGAAAACAATATCATCTATTTATCAGATAATGATCTGGTTAAAAATAAATTTTTCAAACAGCTTTTTTGTGCGCCACAAAGTATATTAGCTCTGGCTGACTATTTTCTTGAAATCCTCAAAGTGATTTTTACCCATTGGCAAAAGAAAGGGGGAGACCAAAATGAGTTGGATTACGATAATCAGAATAGTAATAAACAAGGGGAGAATTCTGCATTATATTGCGAATATCTCTACCAATCCTATCTGGCTGTAAGCAGGCTAAAGGATATTTTAGTTAACGATGGGTTTAAGGTCTTTGAAACCGATAATTTCATTTCAAAAGAGGCCTTCTTCCGTTTTTTAACACAATATCTTAGTGGACTTACCATTCCTTTTGAGGGGGAGCCACTCGAAGGGTTGCAGATTATGGGAATTTTGGAGACCAGAACACTTGATTTCAGCAATCTTATCATCCTTTCGATGAATGATGGGATAATGCCTAAGATTTCATCTTCAGGATCGTTTATTCCCTACAACTTAAGACGGGTATTCGGACTGCCAACTATTGAGGAGCAAAATGCCATGTATGCCTATTATTTTTATCGGTTGATCCAGCGGGCAGAAAATGTGACATTTGTTTATGATTCAGGGGCGAATGGACAGTTTACCGGTGAAAAAAGCCGTTATCTTTATCAGCTGTTGCTTGAATCACCCTTTAATATCGAAGAGACCGATATGGTGTTTAATGTAGCCCATATTGCTGTAAAACCGATAATTGTGAATAAGGATGAGAAGGTTATGGCCCGCTTAAAGGGTTATCTGAATGGGATGCGGCCCCTTTCGCCAAGTGCCATTGATAAATACCTGACTTGTCCGTTACAATTTTATTTCAGGTATTCGGCTGGTCTTGACCAACCAGACGAAATATCAGAAGAGGTGGATGCTATGATTTTTGGGCTGCTGTTCCATAATGCAATGGAAAATATTTATAAGCCTTTTATTGGCAAAATAGTTCAATACGAACATATTGATTCCATGGTCAATGATCCTGAATTTGTTGGTAAAATAATTCAATCATCCTTCCAAAGCGTTTATTTTAAAGGGGGGAATTCAGCCGAAAAATTGCAATTAACCGGTCGGAACTGGTTGATTTTTCAAGTAGTAAAAAAGTATGTCAATCAATTACTGGCATTAGACCTCAAACGGGCCCCATTCGAAATAATAGGTCTCGAGAAAAAGGTAAGCGCATCTTTGGCAATAAATAATGGAGCGAAAAATGTATTGATAGGTGGAACGATTGATCGAATCGATCGCGTTGGGGATGCCATGTATATTTTCGATTATAAGACAGGAAAGGCAGAGCTAAGTTTTCCGGTTCTTATGTCGCTTTTCGACAGCGACAATAAAACCCGTAATAAAGCAGCTTTTCAGACACTTGTATACTCCTATATTCTGCAGAAAAATCAGCCTGAACTGAATAATATTCATCCCGGTATATACTCTTTACGCGGAATCTTTGACGAGAATTTTAACCCTTCGTTGTGTTCGAAAGAAAACGGAAATCTGCCGGTAGATTTTTTGCCAATCTCAGATCAGTTTGAAGGACTTTTAAAGCAGTTAATTGAAGAAATATTCAATAGTGAGATTCCCTTTATACAGACTACAAATCAGGATCATTGTAAATATTGCCCGTACCGTCAGATCTGCAGAAAATGACCTGGGAAATACTAAAGCATTAATTTTAAGTAATTAAATTTAAGACTATTAGGAGTATTAATAAGTTAAACTTTATCGAGCAAATCGGGCCGGATTTTTTTGGTTCTTTCGTAAGCCTGATCTTGTTTCCAATTATCGATAAGTTTATCATTTCCCGAAAGGAGCACCTCCGGAACGCGCCACCCTTTATATTCCGCTGGCCGGGTGTAAACGGGCGGAGTGAGTAAGCCGTCCTGAAAGGAATCTGTAAGGGCTGAGGTTTCATCGGATAAGACCCCCGGAATCAAACGGACAATGGCATCTGCTACGATTGCAGCAGCCAATTCGCCACCGGTTAGAACATAATCACCAATTGATAATTCCAGCGTAACCAGATTATCCCGAACTCGTTGGTCTATACCCTTATAATGTCCGCATAAAAGGATTAAATTTTTCTTCAAGGATAACATATTCGCATCACGCTGAACAAACTGACGCGCGTCAGGGGTGAGAAAGATTACTTCGTCATACTCCCGTTGGCTTTTTAATTCGCTAATTGCCTTATCAATAGGTTCGATACACATAACCATACCTGCACCTTTACTAAAGGCATAATCATCCACACGCTTGTGCTTGTCTGTTGACCAGTCCCTGATGTTATGAATACAGATCTCAACTAATCCTTTCTCTTTTGCTCGTTTAAGAATGGAATGGTTGAAGGGGCTTTCCAGAAGTTCTGGAACGACGGTGAGTATATCGATACGCATATTTAATTTTCTGCAAAAATACCATTCCGGATTGATCTTCCCAATTTGATTTAATGCCAATATTGTCGAAGGAAAAGAAAATTTAAAATTGGAATCGCTGTATCTGGAATAACCAGGGAGCAAATTGAAATGCAATTTCAGGACAAACTTCTTATTTTCAGGGGGAGAACAGAAGAAAAACTTATTGAAAATGAAAGATATCTGCATCGGAAATTTGGTTTAATAAGTTTTATCCGGCGCTTTAAAATCCCAGTCACGGTGGCTGTGAAACTGATCAATGCTACCTCTTCAGATGTGATTCTGAAAAATATTATTTCTCAAAAGGTTGAAGAGCGTGAAACGAAGCTAAAAATATTATTCTAAATTAAGTTATTATTTAATTGTAAATTAGATCATTAAAGGACTTTAAGATCTATTCTGCCGCCTCTTGCTTATTTGGAACAAAAATATGTTTTCGAATTAGTTGAGGATTAGCTTGTAAATATCTATTTTCGTGAAAAATAATCTTGTATACATCCTGGCTTAATCGCCGTAACGAAATTGCAGATGGAATCTAACGAATTGAAAAAAAACGCAGCATCCGAAGAGACTGAGTTGCTCCGAAATGATGAAGTAACTCCAGAGGAGGCGACTCTCGAAAGTACTGACAGTGAAAATGTAGTATCTGCTGAAGAGAGGGTAGATCCGGCTCCGGATAAAGAATCAGACTCTTTAAGCGATCCCATTGGTGTTGAAGATGAGATCATTGAAGTTGCGGCTCCAAAAGATGAATCAGAAGAGGTGAAAGTTCCTGAAATAGTAGAAGAACCCATCGCAAAATCAGAAGTTCCGAAGAGCGAAAAGCGACCTGCTATCAAAAAGGAGTTAAAAGCAAAAGTAGTTCAGGAAGCAAATTTGGAGGAATCTATTTTAGTTGAAAAGGAGATAGAGATTACCGAACCTGTTATTAATCTGGGTAATATACCAAAACCGGTTATTGAAGTTGCAGGAATTGCAGAAACGACCCTGATTGATCAGATTGTTCAGGTTCCGGAAGAATCTGATGACGATGATGATCTTTTTAGCGATCGGGAATCTGATGTTCATGCCATTCCGATACATGATTATTCTTCCTACAGTAAAATACAATTAGTTAATACGTTAAGAAAAATATTGTCTGAAGGTACTGCGGATGAAATCAGGCCTCATGCCGAAGCGATTAAAGGGTGTTTTTATAAAATTCGTAATGTCGAGATTCAGGAGCAGAAAGCGGCTTTCATTGCTCAGGGTAATGAAGAAGAGTTGTTTGAAGTTCAGGAAGATGCAAATGAAGCTGAATTAAAGGATTTGCTTCGTGAATATAAAAATTTACGGGCCGAGTTAAATAAGAAGCAGGAAGCAGTAAAAGAGGATAATTACCATAGAAAACTGGCAATTATTGAAGAGATTAAATCGTTAATCAA
The DNA here is from genome assembly GCA_947475715.1 of Prolixibacteraceae bacterium. GTDB lineage: Bacteria > Bacteroidota > Bacteroidia > Bacteroidales > Prolixibacteraceae > JAAFHB01. The sequence continues at coordinate 52,840 of CANJNY010000008.1, read as the reverse complement.
TAGTGAAGAGTCAATTAATATGACTTTTCAGGAGTTTAATAATCTTCAGGATAAATGGAAGAATATCGGGCAGGTTCCTCAAACAAAGGTTAAAGATTTATGGGAAAATTACCATTATAACGTTGAACTTTTTTATGATTTTGTAAAGATAAACCGGGAGTTGCGCGATTTGGATCTTCGCCGGAATATGGACGAGAAGAACAAGCTTTGTCTGAAGGCGGAAGAACTGGCAGCTTCGGCTGATGCTGAGGCATTGTTTACTTTCAGAGAGCTTCAAAAACTGCATGAGTCGTGGAGGGAAATTGGACCTGTTCCACGTGAAAGTAAGCAGGAACTTTGGGAGCGGTTTAAGTCTGCCACAACGCTGATCAATAAGCGTTATCAGCAGTTTTTTGAGCAGGAGAGAACCACACAGAAGGAACAGTTGCAGAAGAAGATTGAGCTTTGTGAATTAGCAGAGCAATATTGTGAATTTACTTCTGAAAATCCCCGCGAATGGAATGATATTACAGAAAAGGTAATATCGTTGCAGGAAGCCTGGAAAAATTCGGGATTTGGTCCACGCAAAGAAAATGCTAAAGTTTGGGAGCGTTTCAGGGCAGCCAATGATGCATTCTTTCAAAACAAACGTAACTTTTGGAATAAGAGTAAAGATCAACTCAATAAAAACCTGGCACTTAAATTGGAAATTTGTGAGCAGGCTGAAAAATTAAAAGAGTCAGATGACTGGAAGGCGACAACCGATAAGCTGATTGCACTTCAGAAGAAATGGAAGGAAGTTGGACCTGTTCCACGTAAACAATCTGAGCTAATCTGGAAACGGTTCAGAAGTGCTTGCGACGATTTCTTTAATCGTAAAACAACCCATTTTTCTGGTGTCACGGGTGATCAGGATGAAAATTACAAGGCTAAAAAGGCGTTGATTGCTGAAATTGAAAATTTTAAGGCGATCGGGAATCCGAAGGAAGATATTGAAATTCTTAAGAAATTCCAGGAAAGGTGGTCAGATATTGGTTTTGTGCCATTCCGCAAAAAAGAGGAGTTACAGGCACGTTATCACGGGTTAATTGATGGCTATTTTGATCAGTTAAAATTGGATGATCAGGATATGGGACTCTATAAATTTAAGAGTAAAATTGAACATCTGGCCTCTCAGCCACGTGGTTGGTCGAAGATTAATATGGAGCGTGACAGGTGTTCGCAGCATCTTAAACAGCTTGAAAATGACATAAATACACTCGGTAATAATGTTGGATTCTTCGGTACAAGCAAGGGGGCTCAATCATTGATTCAAGGGGTAAATATTCAGATCGATAAGATTAAGGTTCAGATAGATTATCTCAAGGAGAAGTTAAAGATAATCGATTCTCAAGAGGAGATCAACTGACGTTTTACTTTTAGCGTAAATTCAGTCCGAGTCCGACTTGTTCAAGTATGAACCAGTCGGGCCCGGACTTTTCGATTCAGGAATGTAACCGAATTTTAATCCTTTCATACGGGGTTTACGATTAAAATTCGTTACTTTGCAAACTTTTAGAATGGACAAAAAATTATAATTGTGGCCACAACGAAGTATATATTTGTAACAGGCGGTGTGACCTCTTCACTCGGTAAAGGGATTATTGCTTCATCCCTTGCAAAACTGCTTCAGGCAAGAGGATACAAGGTAACCATACAAAAACTGGATCCTTATATTAATGTAGATCCCGGAACACTTAATCCCTACGAACATGGGGAGTGTTATGTTACCGATGATGGTGCCGAGACAGATCTTGATTTGGGGCATTATGAACGATTCTTAAATTCACCCACCTCACAGGCCAATAATGTTACCACGGGCAGGATTTACCAGTCGGTCATTAATAAGGAGCGACGAGGTGATTATCTTGGTAAAACCGTTCAGATTATCCCTCATATTACCGACGAAATTAAACGGTATATCAAATATCTTGGATCGAAGAAGAAATTTGATGTTGTAATTTCCGAGATTGGCGGAACGGTTGGGGATATTGAATCGCTGCCATTTATTGAAGCTGTCAGACAATTGAAATGGGAGCTTGGCAGTGATGCACTCTTTATTCACCTTACCCTGGTTCCCTATCTCTCTGCTACGGGTGAGTTAAAAACTAAGCCTACGCAGCATTCGGTGAAAGCATTGCTTGAAAACGGAGTGCAGCCTGATGTGCTGATTCTTAGAACAGAGCATCCACTCTCTCCGGGTTTAAAAGAGAAAGTGGCTCTGTTTTGTAATGTCGCAAAAGAAGCAGTTATTGAATCAATTGACGTTTCGACGATTTATGAAGTCCCGATTAAAATGAAGGATGAAAAACTCGACGAAATTGTGTTAAAGAAATTAGGTTTACCATTGGGTGAACAACCTGAACTGAAAGAATGGAATGAGTTTCTTTCCCGGTTTAAGAATCCAAAAAAAGTGGTCAAAATAGCACTTGTTGGAAAATATGTGGAACTTCACGATGCTTATAAGTCGATATGTGAAGCACTAATTCATTCGGGTGCGGCCAATGAATGCAGGGTCCAGATTGAATGGCTCCATTCAGAGAGAATCAATGAAGAGAATATTGAACGCAAATTAAAAGGATGTGCCGGAATTATCATTGCCCCCGGATTTGGTCATCGTGGGATCGACGGTAAGATTATTGCCGCCAAATATGCCCGCATTAATAAAATACCATTCTTTGGAATTTGCCTTGGAATGCAAATAGCTGTAATTGAGTATGCCCGCAATGTGTTAAAGATGTGTGATGCAGACTCTACAGAAATGAATGCCGGAACCAAATACCCTGTTATCGACCTGATGGAAGAACAAAAGGAGATTACAGACAAGGGTGGAACAATGCGGCTGGGAGCCTATGGATGTCATATTAAGAAGGATTCCAAAGCTTATCTCGCCTATGGGAAGTCTAAAATTACTGAAAGACACCGCCACCGTTATGAGTTTAATGATGCATACCTTAAAAAATTTGAGGATGCAGGTATGAAGGCTGTGGGGATAAATCCTGAAACTACACTGGTTGAAGTTATTGAAATTCCTGATCATCCCTGGTTTGTAGGTGTTCAGTTTCATCCCGAATACAGCAGTACAGTTTTGCAACCTCATCCTTTATTTGTTGCCTTTATAAAATCAGCACTCGAAAATTCAAAATAAAAAATACGATCAACACTATTTATGGATAAAAATACGGTTACAGGCCTCGCCCTGATTTTCTTCATTCTCATTACCTTCAGTTACTTTAATAAACCCTCGCAAAGCGAAATTGATGCAGCAAAACGTCAAAATGATTCAATTGTTCAGGTAGAAGCAGAGAATAGTCGGCAAGCTGATCTAAAAGCAAAAGAGACCGATGCAGCTCTTAAAACAAAATTGTCAGGTTTTAGTTCTGACAGTACCGGTAAAGCCCAGGCAAACAATGAATTGAAAAGTCTTTACGGCGTTTTTTCAGACGCTGTCAAGGGTAATGAGCATTTGATTACGCTGGAGAATAATCTGATGAAAATCAAGATTTCAAATAAGGGTGGTAAAATTTATTCCGTTGAATTAAAGGGATATAAAAGGTTTAATGGCGAACCACTTATTCTTTTTGAAGGGGATAAAAACCGCTTTGGACTAAATTTCTTTTCGCAAAATAAGAGTATTCAGACCGACCAGTTCTTTTTTGTCCCTTCTGTAACTGATACTGTTCTTACAGTTTCGGGAGCAGCTGTTTCAAAAGGGAAGGAGGGTCGCGAAAAATTTAATGCAGAAGGAAAAGCGGGAGCCAAATCGCTTACAATGCGTCTTGATGCAGGAAACGGTGTCCTTGTTGAATATACCTATTCCTTGAAACATAATTCCTTTATGGTTGGATTTGATATCCACACCTCAGGTCTTAAAAACGTAATGGGTGCTAATTCAAACTATATTAATTTTGCCTGGACGATGGAATTACCAAGGCAGGAGAAGGTTTCAAAATTTGGAGAAGACAACTATGCAACCAGCTATTTTAAATATTTCAAGGATGAGGTTGATAAAATTGCCCCTACAAAATCTGAAACAAAGCCATTGACAACCAAAGTTGAATGGGTTAGTTTCAAGACGCTATTCTTCTCTTCGGCCTTAATTGCTACTGATAAAGCCTTTCTAAATGGCCAGGTAAGTACCAAAATAAGGGATAAAGATCCAGCCTTTGTTTCGGATATGAGTGCAGATTTAACAATCCCATTGGATAATTCGGGAAGCGAAACTTTTCCGGCAAGGTTCTATTTTGGTCCTAATCAGTATAATACCCTTAAACAATACAATATTAATCTGGAAGAGGAGTTGTCGCTGGGTTGGACAGTAATTGGCTGGGTAAATAAATATATCATTATTCCTGCTTTTGATTTTCTGCGAAGATATATCGGCAATTTTGGATTAATTATTTTACTGTTGACCATTTATGTCAAGCTTATCGTCGCTCCATTTACCTATAAGTCTTATATCTCACAGGCTAAGATGCGATTATTAAAGCCTGAAGTTGAAGAGATCCAAAAGAAATATGGCGATGAAAAAAAGATGGAATCGCAGCAGGCTGTAATGGCACTCTATAAGAAGGCGGGTGTAAATCCGATGGGTGGATGTTTACCGATGCTCTTTCAAATGCCAATCCTGGTTGCAATGTTCTATTTCTTCCCTATTTCAATCGAATTAAGGCAACAAAGCTTCCTTTGGGCACATGATCTTTCCTCGTTTGATTCAATAGCTACACTCCCTTTTGAAATACCCTGGTACGGAAGTCATGTTAGTCTCTTCTGTTTATTGATGACTGCGACCAATATTCTGTATGTAAAGTATAATAATGAGATGAGTGCTGCAGGAACACAGCAGATGCCAGGAATGAAAACGATGATGTATATGATGCCTGTAATGTTCCTGTTTATCTTTAACAGTTATGCCTCAGGTTTAAGTTTATACTACTTCTTATCATTGGTATTTACCTTTGTTCAGATGTTTATCTTTAAAAAGCTGGTCAACGAAGATGCAATTCATGCTCAATTAAAAGCCAAACAGAAAATGCCTGTTACAAAATCTAAATTTCAGACCCGTCTTGAGGAGATGTCCAAACAACGGAATGTTCCTCAGAAGAAAAGATAGAAAAAAATAAAATTCGATAAAAAGCTGTTCCATAACCGGAGCAGCTTTTTTTTTTGAAAGTCGAATTATTGTTTATTTCGGATTTTTGTTGTAAATTCATTGTCTGTTCGGGCCCGCCTGGCCTTTAATTAAGAATGGAAGGAGGTTTATCATGGGTTTAAGTTTTCATTACAGTGGAAGTATTTCAAAACCGGAGATGTTATCATCCTTAATTGATGAAATTCAAGATATTGCCAAGGTTTTTAATTGGAAATATTTTATTTTCAATCAAAGTTTTCCTGAAAATCAGTTTACTAATCCCGATTATAACGAGGAAATATACGGAATTAGTTTCACCCCTCCCCAATGCGAAACCATTCCTATCTGCTTTCTATCCAATGGACGGATGAGCGATTATTCAAACTTGTGTTTCTATGGAAAAACGGAGGTGCGAGCGGAACATGAATATTTATATCGGATTTCAGTTAAAACGCAATATGCCGGAAGTGAGATGCATCAAGTTATTATTCAGCTATTTCGTTATCTTAATCAAAAATATTTTACCGATTTTAAGCTTTCAGATGAGGGGAATTATTGGGAAACAAACGATTTGGCTATACTGCAGGCCACTTTTATCAGATATACTAATTTTATAAATGGTTTTTCATCCGCCCTGGAATCTATTCCCATTCAATCGGGTGAAAATCTTGAGATTTATTTTAAACGGTTATTGAAATTACTCTCGGAAAGAGAAAATCCGGAGGAATAATGTCTTCAGCACCTACAAACCATTTTCCGCAGCAAGGACGGCTTTACCGGCGCAGTCCATCAGGATCTGTAAGATTCTAATTGCTAATATCACTTTCATTGGGTGCATATTCCGGAATTAATTCGAATTGGGAGATCAGCAGATCAAAATTATCCAGCAGATCATTGAAACCAATCTGATATGCCGAAATTTGTTCATGTGATGTTAAATCATGGCTATTTGCTAACATCGAGTTATTAATCACGAGGATTTCTATTCTTTGTTTCGATTTTTAGCTCATCGATACAATCCTGACAAAGACATTCATCAAAATGATTGGCTATATATTCAAGGGTCTGCTCGGGCACAGGAATATCAAAACAGGGGCAGACCGGTGTTCCGGTGCAAAGATGCAGTTTACTGCAGCGGGCACAAGCTGAAGGGTCGTACTTTGAATACACTGTTTAAAAAATTTAATAATCGAGGTCAAAAGAAAATCTCTGTGCGAATATTTTCAGGTTTGATCCCGTTCTGCTCAAGTAAATCGGTCACTTCATTGACCATGGCCGAATTTCCGCATATATAATATATTGAATCTTTTCTGATCCCTTTCTCTGTAAGATACTGGGTTACCCTACCATGAAAATTTCCACTTTGTTCACGGGAAGTACAAAGATGATAATTATCCTCTTGATAGTCTGAAGAATCATAAGCTTCATATCCATTTCGAACACCATGGATTATCTCATAGTTAAGATCCGGATTCGATAAAATAATGCTGTGGAATGGAGATATACCGGTACCGGTAGCGATAAAGGTATAATGATTATTTAAGCCATTTTTATCTTCCCGGAGTACAAAAAAACCAAAAGGACCGGTAAGTTCCACATTGGTCCCAATGGGCATATATTTTAATTCTTTGGAAACCTCGCCATTATCTACCTCTTTAATCAGCAGATCAATGGCAGGAGAATCTTCCGGACTGTAAATCGAATATTCGCGCGCCTTATTTTCTCCCGTAACTTTGAGCACCAGGTATTGCCCGGCCTTAAAATTGAAATCACCCCTTTCGAGACTAATAATATAGGTTGATTCGGTCAGATTTTTGACTCCGAGAACTTTACTGTAAGTTATTTTTTTTTTCACTTTAAAGATACTTATGCGTGCACATGTCTTTCGGCACGGTATGATGAACGGACCAGCGGGCTGCTCTCAACCATGCTGAAACCTTTTTCAAGAGCAGCTTCGCGGTATTTGATAAAGATTTCGGGTTTTATAAACTCCTCAATTTTCAGATGATGGGAGCTGGGTTGAAGGTATTGACCGATTGTTAATACTTTGCAGCCAACCTCAAGCAGATCATCCATCGTTTGGAAGACTTCCTCTTCAGTTTCGCCTAATCCAACCATAATTCCTGATTTTGGGACAATTCCCGAGGCCGCAATAATTCCAATAACTTTAAGACTTCGGTCATAACGTGCGATATCTCTAACTTTTGGGGTAAGCCTGCGAACCGTCTCCATATTGTGCGAAATCACTTCGGGTCTGGCATCAATAACCTGTTGGATCAAATCTTTATTGGCATAAAAATCGGGAATTAACGTTTCCATCGTGATGCCGGGATTCAATTTCTTTACGGTTTTAATCGTTAACGCCCAAAGTGCAGCACCTCCGTCATCAAGATCGTCGCGCGTTACTGAGGTGATAACGCAATGCTTAATCTTAAGTGCATTAATCGTTTCTGCCAATCTGAGCGGCTCTTCCATATCGACAGGATCAGGAATCATATTCTTTACATCACAAAATCGACAGTTCCTTGTGCATTTTTCACCTAATATCATAAAACTGGCCGTCGAAGCTCCCCAACATTCTGCTTTGTTGGGACAATTACCGCTTACACAGATTGTGTTTAACTGCTGAGTTGCTGCCAGGTTTTTTAAGGCAATATATTCTTTCCCGGAAGGGAGCGGTGTTTTCATCCAATCAGGAAGTCTTCGGGTAATTGTACTCATAAATTCGATCTGTTCTTAATATTTTATTGGATTAACGATTCTTTGTCAGTATCCAACTGCCAGTTGCCAGCCGCTGGTTGTCAGTTGCTATCTTTTAAACAATCAAATAATCAAGATGGTTTAAATTAAAATAAGCTTCTGCTTTCTCCGGTTGGCTTGAAATACCCAGAATAAATCCACCACCTCCTGAACCACAGATTTTTAGGTAAAAATCACCGCTCTCATTTCCATGCTTAAAAAAGTTGACCATATCGGGTGAGATCATTTGTCCGAGATAGTTAAGCTGAAACTGCGAATACTTACTTATTGAGGATTCAAAAGTACTAAAATCAGCTGCTAAAACAGCTTCAATAGTTTGATTTATTATGGGGAGATAGTGATGATCAATCTTTTCTTTATAATCGGGTTGCTGATAATTTTTCATGAATAGATTTACCAGGGCACCTGTATTTCCGATAGCATGCGAATTGATTAGAAATAAGGTGTAGTTTTTTAAAAAAGGGGAGAGGTCAATCGACGCATTAGGGGAACTGTCGTTCTCAAGCAGTACCGGTTTCTGTATCCAGGATATAAATGGATCGGTTCCTGAACTTATACCATGAAAGCACGATTCAATATCAGCCAGTTTATTTTTGATTACCTGTAAATCATTCAAATGATTAACGGTACAATATTTGTCATAAAGCGCCGCTGTAAGTGCCCCTGAACTGCCTAAACCCGATCCGGATGGAATTGAGGAGTCAAAGTACAATCCCTGATTTACATCCTCATTAAACCGGATAAGATCCAAAAATTTAAACTTTTCGTTATAATTTTTAAAGTAATTATTTAATTCAGATAAGGCTGCGTTAGATTCTAAAGCTTTTTTTGAAAGTTTTAGATCTGAACTTTGAGTAACTTTTAGCCTTCCCGAAAATCGCGGGAAGGGGATTGCTAAAGCCTTGGAATTTAAAATTATTCCATACTCACCAAACAGAATTATTTTGGCCGGGTAGTCCATCTTAGTTTGTCACCGGTGTAGTTAATAGTTGGGGGCCATTACCAATTTGATCATCGATCCACTTTCCCTCTTCGCAATACTGACTCAGTGTTTGATTAACAAATTCAAGCACCTGATCCCGTTGATCCAGGTAATAAATCAGATGAACATTAGGCCCTGCATCAATGGTAAAAAACAGATCAAGTCCGGATCGCTCTCTAAATCGCTTAATTTCTTCTATAATATTTAAGGTATTGGGCTTTAATAACAGGCCATCAGATCCGGAGGTCATTAGCAATGCATGAAGCGAGAGCGCTTCATTTTCAGCAATCGATGCAATTGACTGATAATCATCATTGCGAATGGCTTGCGTAATTTCAGTAAGGTTATTGTTCGCCTGTGTTTTTCTGGCTTCGCGGTAAGGGTGAACGTTCATCAGTGCATGCCCCCTGGAACTTGAGACTGATTTTTCCTGTGCACTAACGATCAGGATTATATCCATAACTGTTTTAAGGCGACTACCCTCATGCAGGGGGAAAGGGGTGGCATATTGGTCCGAGGATTCTAAAATGGACTCACTCTTGCCCCATGACACAAGACCTCCGTAAACAGATCGCGAGGCGCTTCCTGAGCCAAGCCTTGCAATATAAGAAGCTCTTCTGAAGAAATCATCCTTACTTAGTTTAATTTTTGTGATAATCTCCTCCATACTGACCAGACAAAGGGCGAGTGCACCCATGGATGATGCAGAAGAGGCGATGCCGGTTGAATGGGGAAAGTTGTTTTCACTATGAAAAATAAGTTCATAATCGCTAAGAAACGACATTTCAGAGACTAATTTATTTAGAAGCAGTGCTGTTTTTTTCTCGAATGGGAGAACCTGCTCATTGTGAAAATAGTACTTCAGTGAAATATCCCGATTCTCCACCCCCTTTTTACAAAAAGATAGAAATGTGGTTGTGGTTGATTTTTCAAGGGTTATGCTTAATGATCCATTCTCAGGGAGCTGATTATCCCTTTTTCCCCAATATTTAACCAACGCGATATTCGAAGGGGCACGCCAGCCGATATTTATTGACTCTTCGCTCATTTTAGTGTTTTGTATTATCTGTTTTCAGAAGCTATCAAAATGGAATAACTTCATCATATCTGAAAATAGTAGTTAAATTTTTCTCTGTAAAATAGTTTCGTATATACTGCTCTGATTCGGAAGAGGCAGCCATTATAAAATCACCACCCCATGCGCCCAATGATTTGATAGATCCTTTAAAATTATTAAAATACAAAGACTTAACAGGTTCTATTTGAAGAATAGTTGAAATTAATTCCTCATGTTGATTCATTAATTCCTTAAATATTGAAAGGCTATTTGCCTTTTCAAGTGCAAGGGTGAGTTCAGAGATTGAATCAATATCCCCGGGCTTCACATTCGAGAGATCTGATTTGCCAATACTTTCCTTCGAGTTTTGTTTGCGGTTAAGGTAAATGAAATAAATCTGTCGGTAGAAGTCGGGATGAAAATCGGACTTCTGATAAAGTGGTTGGTTTTCAGATATCTGGTATCGGATCGGCGATGAAGATCTGGCACATGCAATATCATATCCTGAACCATTAAAAATTAAATTATTAAGTTTGAAAGGATCACATTCTGCCCACCAGGCGATGTTTGAGATCAGTGAACTGCTTGAACCGATTCCCCATGCCGGATTAAAATCCATTAACGAAGTTACCTGATGCTCTGTACCATGCTCTAAGAATCTAGGATTGAGTATTTTGGCAGTTTGAAGAATCTTAACAAGAGTTTCGGATAAACCCGGATTATTTGTTTCTGAAATATGAAAGTCGGGGAGTAGAATAGTGGCATGAAACCATAAATCGTTATCAATCAGAGAGGTCCACTTCACTGAAGGGATTCCCTGATATTGCTGAACCGTTAGTTGCTGGCTGAACTTTAATGGTAAGGCAAGTGAAATTGCACCCTTAAGTACAAGGTATTCACCGGTTAACATTAATTTAGTTTGCGATTTAAAGGTTTTCATCTCAGCAATGTTTATAATTCCGCCCTAATTGAAATAATGAAATCATTTACAGCCGAATTACTTACTGTTTTATCTGAGAAGAATTCATTCGCAAGGCTTCGTTCTGTTTCAGTAGCATTAAGCTGATTTAATAGGTTGGAAAGGTGCATTTTCATATGACCGGTCTGGATGCCGGTTGTAATTAATGACGCAATAGCTGAGAAATTATTGGCAAGACCCGAAGCTGCTGCAATCATCATCAGCTTTTTGGCATCCGGAAATTTTAAAACAGCCATCACATTTTTTACGATCGGATGGACCTGTGTAATTCCTCCTACCGTTCCGATTGCCAATGGAATTTCAAGTTCATACCTGAACATACCCTCAGTGAGCGTTACCATGGTTAATCCTTTGTAAGTACCTTTCCTGGAAGCATAGGCATGAGCTCCAGCTGCTGTGGCCCTATAGTCGTTACCGGTTGCCACCAATACAGCATCGATGCCATTAAAAATGCCTTTGTTATGGGTCACCGCCCTCGAAATATCAAGATTGGCTATATCAACTGATTGTTTAAATCTCGAAGCAAAAGTATTATATGGCAATGTTTTATTCCATCCTGATAATTTTTCAACAGGACATTCTACCCAACAAGTTACTTTACAATCGGGTGTATAGTTTGAGAGGATTGACATGATTATTTCAATCCTAAATTCATCGGTATTTAGTTGGGGCAGATTTAGTAAAACGGATGCAATTTTCTCGAGGGTCGTATTTATAAAATTGGCACCCATGGCATCTGAAGTTTCAAAAGAGACGTCAATCTGATAATAATCTTTTAGTTCCTTTGTTTTATCAAGAAGTTGAATATCCGATATTCCACCTCCCCTTTGTCTCATTTTACCTGTTATTTCGCTGGTTGCTTCAAGGAATTTAATTTTGATTTCCGGAAATAATTGTTGTATCACCGCCGAATTTCCATTCCATGTAAAGTGTACCTGCCCTTTTTTGGTCATTGCTTCAACTCTGGCATGAAAGCCACCCCTTTCTGCCCAATATTTGGCTGCTTTCGAAGCTGCAGCTACCACTGAACTCTCTTCGGTCACAAAAGGGACGATATATGACTCATTATTAATCATCATATTGGTTACCACACCCATTGGTATTGGAAAATTTCCAATATAGTTTTCAATCATTTCACTTAACAGGCGCTGCTGATTCTCTTCCGTAGCATTGAATTCATTAAAACACATTGCCTGTGAATCATTTAAATCAGAATGACCGACAAGAAAAGCTAATCGCTGCTTATGTGTGAATTTCGAGAAACCTGAGATAATGGTCATGCCTAAAGGTAAATAATTTTCTTTGAGATATTTAAATATCAGCTAAAATGGGGACTTTGATTCCTGAAACTGGTTACGAATAGCTTATTCAAGATGTTATTGGAATCTCTTGGGTTCCTTCAACGTGAGGAAGTTCCTTGCCATTTTATACCCTTCAATTTGTGCAGTAACAAATTGCTGTAGTTCAGCATAATCGCCCTGGCTATATTTCAAAAATGAAGATGCCTGTGCATAAATAGCTGGCAGTACCGATTTCTGGGTCAGGTAATAACCGTCGAGATAACTATGTATACCTCCGGATATAATCAGCTGATTACAAACAAATTTATTCCCGCTCAAGACCATATCGTTCACTAAATCAACCATCTCAGTGGCGGTAACACCTACATTAACAAATGGTTGGTGTAGTTCTTGTTTTAAGGTCGAGCTGCGTAATATTTCAACTTTCGCAAAATTGGTTCCTCCAAAAGCCCCAAATTCAATCGCTGCAAGAGGGAGCTGCAACAGACGGTGGATACTTTTGGGTCCGAAACCTTGTCCAACTTCTTTTACAATTAATTTAAAATCAATTAATTCCAATAATCTTTCGATGGTTTCAACAGGCGAATGTTTAATTATGTTTCCTTCCGGTTGAACCCACTCCTGAAGCGGATTGACATGAATGATCAGTCCGTCAGCTTTTAAGCGATCGATTAAGCGGCGAAGTTGGTCAGTTTGATTTCGTTCAACCATCTCTTCAATCTGAGCAATTCCAAGGTTGGCAAAGAGTGGATTTTCGTCACCGATGATCGAACGGACATCGAAATCGTTAAAATAGGTCTCTTCGCGAAGAAGCATCCGGCACGAACCAAGTCCCATACCCATACCGAATTCCTTGCAAGCCATGGCGAGATGACGGTTTATTTTACCTGAAGCGAGATGGCCTCCGGTCATACTGGAAACCCAGATTGGAACCTTCATTAATTTTCCCGCAAATGGGGTGGCCTCTAAAGGTTTCAATGGAAATCCTGAAATCATTGGCTCATAGTAGAAACGATTATCTGCTTCATTTGCCAATGTTTGCGATTTTATTGTCAGATTTATATGATCTGATTTTCGTTGTGAATCGTCTCCAATAGTATCATTTTTGGGGATATCCGGAATATCAGCTAGTGCCATGATTTTTTCGAAATTGTGCTATAAAACGTATCGGGCTATGACCATCTTTAATATTTCAGATGTCCCTTCGCCAATTGAAAGAAGTCTTTGATCCCTGTAAAACCGCTCAATATGGTTTTCGCGCAGAAATCCGAACCCGCCATGAATCTGAAGTGATTCACCTGCGATTTCACGTGCAATATCAGAGCAATATAGTTTAGACATTGCTGCCTGCTTTCCGTATGGTAATCCTGCCTCTTTAAGCCTGCAGGTATGATAGAGCGTGTTTCGTGCCAGTTCAATCTTCATCGCCATTTCTGCGAGTTTAAAAGAGGTGGTTTGAAAGTCAACCAACGCTTTTCCGAACTGTCTGCGCTTCTGAGCATAGGCCACTGCCATTTCATAAGCACCTTGTGCCAGTCCAAGGCCGATTGCCGCGATCGACAATCTTCCGCCATCAAGAGTCGAAAGCATTATTTTCATCCCTTCTCCCCGTTTCCCCAGAATATTGGATTCGGGAACCCTGCAATTTTCAAAATTGAGTTTGCCGTTATCAACGGCACGCCACATCAACTTCCCCTTTATAGCGGAGGTTGAGTATCCGGGTACCGACCTGTCGAGCAGGATTGCCGATAACTCCTTTTTATCCCCGTTATAGCCGGTAATAGCCTGAACAGTAATTCCTTTAGCAATGGAAGAACAACTGTTTGTAATAAACATTTTTGTTCCGTTTATCACCCATTCCCCATTTTCAAGAGTCGCTTCCGTTTCGACCCCTTTTGCATCAGAACCGGCATTATCTTCAGTCAGGCCAAATGCCCATAATTTTTCGCCTGTACATAATCCAGGAAGGTATTTTAGCTTCTGTTCTTCAGTTCCGAAAGTATAAATCGGATTTAACCCCAGTGAATTGTGTGCTGCAATTGTAGCGGCAGGTGAACTATCTACGCGTGCAAGTTCTTCAACAGCAATTATATAGGAGATGTAGTCTAAACCTTGTCCTCCATACTTGGCAGGTATTGTAATTCCGAATAATCCTGCTTTGCCCATTTTTAAGGCCAAATCAACCGGGAATTCTTCTTTTTCATCCTGAATAACTGCTACAGGCTTAACAAAACTCTCGGCAAATTCTCTGATTTTTTGCCGGTATTCAATATACCGGCTGTCTAATAATTCATTCATTTTATTCCTCCAGAAATATAAGTGGCATCCGATCTGTCACCTGAGATCCCACAATAACAGCAATTTTTTTCACTCTGGCATCTCTGGGTGAGAGGATGCGATTCTCAGATTTCATCGCTTCAATCACCATCAAAAGATCCCCTTTTTTTACGATTTGATTCTCTTTTACATTGATTTCAAGTATTTTTCCATGTAATGGAGATTTTATTTCACCTTTATCAAGGTTTGATTCATCCTCCGATCTTCCAATTATTTCCGGATATTTTTTTAATATACCGGGAAATAATATCAGATGTTGAATATTTTCAAGGCTTAATCTTAGCAAATATTCATTTTCAAATATAGCTGAAATTCTCCTTGCTTGTTTATTTATTACAATTTCTGCACTATTTATCGTTTGATTCTCTATTCTGAACTCAGTTTTAATTCCGTTCAGGTTAAACGCCGGATCTGGATTTTCTCTTAAGTTCAAATAAACTGAATAAATTTCTCCATCAATTGACAGCGGGATTGCTAAAGAGGATAGTCGCCAGTATCCGAGGTATTTCCAGGGGTCAGCAGATTCAGCCTTAATTTGTTTAAGGTAGCCTATCAAGATCGAGTAAGCGATTAAATAACCTAATCCGGGCACATCGGATTTAGTTGAATAACTGTCAATTAGATTTTTGTGATTTTCTTTGCAGAATTCAACTGAAATTTTATTTTCCAGATATTCCGAATGATCGAGTATCGTTTCCAGGTATTTTGTATTTGTTTCAGGACCTATAATGTTCAGGTTTTTAATCTGCTCCCTTAACAGGACAATTGCCGTTTTACGATCGGTTGCTGTACCAATCAATTTTATCAATAACGGATCAAACTGATTTTTTGTTGCCTGATTTGAATTAATATCAGATTCAACTCTTAAAAACGGATTTTCCGGTATATTAACCCATAACAGTGGGGTAGTGGAAGGGGTGAAATTGGTCGTCGGATTTTCGGCATAAACTCTTAATTCAATGGAATGTCCTGTTAATTTTACCTCATCCTGCGAAACAGAGAGTTGAAATCCTGATGCGATCCTGAATTGCTCACTAACGATATCGATTCCTGTTATCTGTTCTGTGACAGCATGTTCAACCTGAATTCGCGGATTCATCTCCATAAAGAAAAAATTTCCCGATTCATCGACTAAAAATTCGACGGTACCGGCCCCCGAATAGGCTACAGCTTTACCTAATGTAAGAGCTGCACTCAATATCCGTTGACGTAGGTCCGGGGATAAGAAAATTGCAGGAGCTTCTTCAATAATTTTTTGATGATTCCTTTGAATAGAACATTCACGCTCGTATAAATGTATGATATTGTGTAAATTATCACCCAATATCTGAACTTCGACATGACGTGCCATTTGAATGAATTGTTCAATAAACAGCTCGCCATTTCCAAAGTAATTCAATGCAATCCGTGATGATTTATCAACTTTATCCTTCAACTCCTGATAGTTCTGAACAAGTTCCATTCCTTTGCCGCCGCCGCCGTAGGAAGCCTTGATCAACACCGGAAAACTGATTTGATTTTCATCTGGCAGGGTTCCATCAGAGTCAATTTTATGACTGAAAGCTACAGGAATTCCGAGACTTTCGGCAAGCAGCTTAGCCGCAGGTTTACTTCCCATTAACTCCAACACCTCCGAACGGGGGCCTATAAATATGATTTGATGCTCTTCGCATGCTTTTGCAAAAGCGGTACTTTCGGAAAGAAATCCGTAACCGGGATGAATTGCCTGAGAATTTGTTGAAATT
Organism: Prolixibacteraceae bacterium; assembly: GCA_947475715.1. Classification (GTDB taxonomy): domain Bacteria; phylum Bacteroidota; class Bacteroidia; order Bacteroidales; family Prolixibacteraceae; genus JAAFHB01. Next base: position 36,530 of record CANJNY010000008.1, on the reverse strand, counting down.
GCTATTTGAATAATCTTTTCGATATTCAAAAAAGTAGATGCCAGATCCCCCTCGCCAAGACTAACAGCTTCATCTGCCAAAAAAACATAATCTGCCTCCTTTTCGGATTCAGCATAAATTACCACTGTTTTAATGGATAATTTTTTTGCCGAACGGATTATTCGTAAGGCTATCTCACCCCTGTTCGCAATTAATATTTTATTCAATAATTCCATTATATTACTGTTTTATAATATTTTAAAGTTGGAATTAAGTATTTTTTTGTAAGAATTACCATTTTGGTTTTCGTTTTTCAAGAAATGCTGAAAATCCCTCCTGTGCCTCTGGCGATACCCTGATCTGCGCTAATAATTGAGGAATCTGTTTTATCTTTTCAGTTACGGCAATTTCCGTAAGCTGATTAATCAACTTCTTGGATATAACGATTGCCTGCTTTCCATTGCGGATAATCTGATCAATAATCGAATTCAGATAAATATCCATAACTTCTTGATCAATAAATGACTGATTTATTAATTGATACTTTACTGCTTCATTTCCATCAAAGATTTTAGCTGTAAATATCAGTTCTTTCAGATTCGAAGGGTTTATTTTTTGCAGCAGATAAGGTGTAATTGAGGCTGCGGCCATCCCAATACGCGTTTCGCTAAGTGAAAATTTAGCGTTTGTCACACAATATGCGAGGTCGCAAGCAGCAACTAATCCTAAACCTCCCCCAAAAACGTTTCCGTGAATTGCGCCAATTATTACTTTATTACTTTTAAAGATCAGGTTAAACATATTGGATAACTGATGGCTCTCCTTTAGATTTTCTGCTTCATTCAGTGTAAAGGAGCTTTTCATCCAGGCAAGGTCGGCACCTGAACAAAATGATTTACCCATTCCACGGATTATTACAATTCTTACCTTGTTATTTTCTTCAATCTCAGTGAAGAAGGATGATATTTCACGAATCATCAGATCATTCAAGGCATTATGGACCTCCGGCCTTGATAGCCAGAGTGTTATGACCTCTCCTTTGATTTGTGTTTTTATGGTTAGGTAATCTTCCATTTTACATTCTGTATATTCCGGTTTTAGGTGCCCCTGTCTTTTTATTTGAAGCGATTGAGATCGCCAGACCAACGACTGATCGGGTATCTGCCGGATCAATAATTCCGTCATCCCAAAGTCTTGATGAACTGTAATATGCTGAACTCTCCTGTTCAAAACTGGTAATCAGATCTGAATTTTGATCTGCACTGTTCCCCTTTATCGAATTGAGTACTTGCTGTGCCTGTTGTCCACCCATTACACCGATTTTGGCATTGGGCCACATAAACAGGAAATTGGGATTATAAGCCCTTCCTGACATTGCATAATTTCCGGCACCAAAAGAACCACCAATAATTACCGTTATTTTTGGTACCACAGCAGTTGCAACTGCATGAATAAGTTTTGCCCCGTTGCGGGCTATTCCTTCGTGTTCGTATTTTTTTCCCACAATAAATCCGGAAATATTTTGAAGAAAGAGTAGAGGGATTTTCCTGAAATTACAGATCTCAATAAAATGGGCCCCTTTTAAGGATGATTCGGAAGTTAGAAATCCATTATTGGCAATGATACCAACAGGAAACCCTAAAATTCTGGAATATCCGGTAATTAGTGTTGTTCCATAATCACGTTTAAACTCTTCAAAATTACTGCCGTCAACGATTCTGGCTATAATTTCATAAACGTCAACCTGTTTTCGCAGATCAATGGGTGCCAAGCCGTACAATTCTTTCGCATCAAAAGCAGGCTCCCGGATGGGATGCTTTTCAAATTGCTGGGGGTCGTTCTGTGGAATTAATTCAAAGATATTTCTGCAGATTCGTATAGCATCTATTTCGTTTTCAGCAAGATGGTCAGCTACGCCGGAAATTCCGGTATGAACGAAGGCACCACCGAGCTCCTCTGCAGTTACCTCTTCGCCCGTTGCAGCCTTAACCAAAGGCGGACCACCGATAAAAATTGTCCCCTGATTTTTAACAATAATGGTTTCATCACTCATTGCCGGCACGTATGCGCCGCCGGCAGTGCACGACCCCATTACAATCGAAATTTGGGGTATACCTGCTGCCGACATTAGGGACTGATTGTAGAATATACGCCCAAATCCATCGTGATCAGGGAAGATTCTGGCTTGTTCGGGTAAGAAGATCCCACCTGAATCGACCAGATATACACATGGAAGGTGATTTTGAAGTGCGATCTCCTGTCCGCGCAAATGTTTTTTTACCGTTTCGCTAATATAGGTTCCACCCTTTACCGTTGCATCATTGGCAATAATCATACATGTTTTGCCCTGGATTTTACCAATTCCGGTAATTATCCCAGCCGATGGAAACTGATTGTCATATTGTCCGAAAGCAGCTAATGGTGATAATTCCAAAAAGGGCGTTTGTTCATCAATTAACAGCTCAATTCTGTGTCTGGCATCCAGTTTGCCTCTCGAAAGGTGTCTGATAACCGATAAATCTTTTTCACGCCGCATTATACTATTCATCCGGCCATGGTAAACATTCATCAGTTCAGCAAATGATTCAACCTTTTGGTTAAACTGATCGTCGGATCGATTTATATTTGAATGGATCTGTTTCACTTTGAGATATTAATCAATCATAAAGCCCCGGATATTTAGCCGGATTAAATTCGTGCATGATGTCATAAATGGCTTCAATTACGCTTTCGGTATTTGGTTTCGAAAAGTACTCGCCATCCGTACCATAGGCTCCTCTGTGGACTTTTGCAGTCAGTGTTGCAGGAGGCGCCTCGAGATATTTGAATGCCTTCTGTTCTTCAAGAACTTTTTGCATCATATACCCTGTTGCTCCACCGGGTACATCCTCATCTATAAAAATAATCTTCTTTGTTTTTTGAACCGACCGACTAATGATCTGCTGAATATCGAAAGGTATAAGTGTTTGTACATCAATTAATTCAGCAGATATGTTTAATGCTTTTAATCTATTAACCGCACTATGTGCAATTGTGACATTCCAACCGTAAGTAACGATTGTGATGTCGGTTCCTTCTTCCAGAATTTCCGGAATTCCCAGTGGAAGTGTGAATTCTCCCAGGTTTTCAGGAAGCAATTCACGGATATAATACCCTTTAAGTGGTTCGATTACCAGCGCGGGATTGTGGGACTTCATCAGCGTATTGTAAAATGCGGCGGCCTGAGTCATGTTCCTTGGAACACAGATATTAACTCCACCAATGGATCCAATAAGCATTCCCAGGGGTGATCCGGAATGCCACATTCCCTGCAATTGATGACCCCTGGTACGAATGATAAGCGGAGCGATCTGTTGTCCGCTGGTTCGGTAATAAAGTGTTGAAAGATCGTCAGAAATCGTCGGCAAGGCATAGAGCAGATAGTCGAGATACTGAATCTCTGCAATGGGTCTAAATCCTCTTACTGCCAAACCTATTCCCTGTCCTATAATTGTGGCCTCCCTGATTCCGGTGTCAAAAACCCTGTGAATGCCATATTTTTCCTGCATTCCTTTCATCCCCTGATTTACATCACCAAGGCGACCAGTATCCTCACCAAAGGTTAACAAGAGCGGATATTTAGCAAACAAGGTATCAAAATTTTGATTCAACACTTCATGTGCGGGAACCGAAATTGAATCAACGGAATAGACAGGTTTTATTTCGATACTTGATTTAAAACAGTCTAAATCATTAAATATATGTGTGTTGTACTTTTCGTAACCTTTCTTCTCGATTTTTGAAATCCAGGTTGCTAGATTCCGTTTATTTTTCTGAAGCTCTGTAATTCCATGCATTGAGCGAAGCTGCATTTTTGCAAGGGCTAGCAATTTTTTTCGGGTTGGAAACGAAGCTGTCAGAACCATCTCCAATTCCTGGGATATCTTCGAAAGAGAGGGGTTACTATCAAATCCGATCGAAGTTATTAATTCCTGAAGTTGTCTTTTTTCCACGTCAAAATCATGAATAAACGATTGCCAGGCAAGTTCTCTTGCGAGCCGGGCACGTTCAACGGCCCTGTTTTCAATAGTTAGCAAGGTATATTCATCCGCTATATCCTGCTGAATTATCCATTCACGGAACTTTACAATTGGGTCATGAGCTTTTTCCCATGCAATTCGTTTATCACTCTTATACCGTTCATGTGAACCTGAGGTCGAATGACCCGATGGTTGTGTGAGGTGAGTAATATGAAAAATAACCGGTATTTGTTGCTCACGGCATATTCGGATTCCCTTTTCATAAATTTGAGTAAGGGCAGAATAATCGTATCCCGGACAAACGAATATTTTGCATCCTGCATCCTTGCCGTTGGCTTCGAATCCTTTCAGCGCTTTCGAAATACTCCCTTTCGCTGTCTGTAGTTCTACGGGAACACTTATACCAAATCCATCATCATATATGGTCAAAGCCATTGGAACCTGAAGCACACAGGCTGCATTGATTGTCTCGAAAAACATCCCCTCTGAGGTACTTGATTCACCAATTGTACCAAAGGCGACCTCGTTCCCATTGATCTTGTTTTTAAGATATGGCGCCAATTGAGGATTCTCTCTTACCAGTTTTGAGGCCTGTGCCAATCCTAAGAGTCGGGGCATCTGTCCGCCCGTTGACGAAACATCGGAAGAGGAGTTTTTCTGGGCCATTAAATTATCCAAACCAACTCCTTTGGTAAAAGTTTTAGTGGCGTAATGGTTGTTGAAATTCCGTCCACCGGTTGAAGGGTTATTTTCCAGATCGGTATCTCCATAAATCTGAGCAAAAAACTCTTCAGGACTCAGTAAATCAGCCGCCATCATAAAGGTCTGATCCCTGTAATATCCCGCTCTCCAGTCTCCCTTCTCGAAATACTTGGCAAAGACCACCTGGGCAAGCTCTTTACCGTCGCCAAATATACCGAAATGTGCACGTCCTGCGTGTACCTCTTTTCGCCCTAAAATGCTGAGCTGACGGCTTAAAAATGCCGTATAATAATCGTCAATAACGATCTCTTTGGCAATAGGTAACGACGTTGATAGCTTGTCTTCTTCCAGATGCATATTAAATATTACAAATTAAAAACCAATCGTATCTTATAAGTGAATAACGATTATGTGCACTTTAAGTTTAAAAAGGGGAAAATTATTCTTAACTAATTTTATTCAATCTGAATTTCAGACTCAAAATTCTTCTGCAATGAAACCATCTTGATTGCTGTTACTGCAGCCTCATCCCCTTTATTGCCCAGTTTTCCTCCTGCACGATCAAGTGCTTGTTGTTGATTATCAGTGGTTAATATGCCAAATATTACAGGAAGATTATACTTTATATTCAGATCGGTAGCCCCCTTGGCCACTCCCTGACAGATAAAATCAAAATGACGGGTTTCACCCTGAATTACACATCCTAACAGAATAATTGAATCTACATCGGTATACTCGGCAAAGAATTGTCCTCCAAGGGTTAATTCAAAACTTCCGGGAACATGATTCACCAGAATATCATCATCTTTTACCCCATGCTTTTTAAGTGTTTCCACTGCACCACGAGCCAATGCCCCAGTTATTTCATAATTCCATTCCGATACAACAATGCCGAATTTCATATCCTTCCCATCGGGAACAGAATTCAGATCGTATGCTGAAAGATTCTTTGTAGCCATTCTTTGATTTTTTTTTACAAAACTAGTAAGAAAAATGTGACATTTCGAAGATAAACCATTTAGTGAATCAAAGAATATTCCACTAAAAGGAGAAAAAGCGCTTTTTTTGTTTCTCCTCTGTACTTTGACTATTCTTTTCCGATTACGATCTCCTTAACTCTTCCAATTTTCCCATTGGTAAGTCTCACTTTTATCCCATGTGAATGAAATAAACTGCTGGTTAGTATGTTCTGAACCACTCCATAAGTAAGTCTTCCGGTTCGTTGATCCTCCTTTAAAACTATAGCAACCTCAATACCTGGCTTAATATTATTTCTGTTTGTACCGTCCATTTTAAATTTTTAACTGAAAATCATTAGTCAGATAAGTGCATTTTGAATTTAGTCGCAAAAATATACCAAAATTTAGATTTCTTTGCTCAAAAAATTAATTGTTAATTATGAATAAACTGGTGCTGATTATTATAACTGGTATTCTTTTAACTCCTCAATTTATTATCGGTCAGATTCCTAATTCTGAAAGATATTCTGAGAGAATGACGGTTAGTCCGATAAAGGGATCAGAAACAAATGTTCATTCGAAATGGATTAAGGGTGCAATTTTACCCGCGGCATTGGTTATTGCAGGATCAATCACACTTTTACCTGAATCCTGGTGTTTGTTAAGTAAGTATACCATTCATGGAAGAGTGCTTGAAATGTTTCCTGGCAGCACCTCTCACGTTGATAATTATTTGCAATTTGCCCCTTTGGCAGCAGTATTTGCACTAAAAGGATCGGGATTAAAAAGCCGCAGTGATTTGATTAATCAGGTTGCCATAACAGCAAAGGCTGAACTTTTAATGAATGTTATCGTTCAAGGAATGAAATTCGGAATTCCTGATTTGAGACCGGACGGGAGCACCAAAACAATGCCTTCTGGCCATACTGCTCAGGCTTTTGTCTCTGCAACGATTCTTGATATGGAATACAGGAATGTATCACCCTGGATTAGTGTGGCTGGTTATGCTGCCGCCACAACCACGGGAGTTTACCGAATGATCAATAATAAACATTGGATTTCGGATGTGTTTATCGGAGCCGGGATAGGTATTTTTTCAACCAGGATTGTCTATTTTACACATCGTTATCGTTTTGGAAAAAAGGGGAATATTGTAATTCTTCCTGAGATTCTTAAAAATGGGGGAGGAGTCTCCTTTGCAATGGTGCTTTAAGCTTTAAAATCGTTAGTTAAAACAGAATGAGCCAGGAATTATACCGGTCTTAAAACTGTCAATTTTGGCTCCTAAAGAGGAATAATGGTATATTATTCCCTGCTGCTGATAATCAATTGCATCGCTTATATAAATCTCTGAAGTATGAGGATCAATACCCAGACTGTAATAGAGATGGGACCCGGTATTTAAAAATGGGTGGTCATCCAGTGAACTCTGAGTGACTCCAAGCTTCCAGATGCCATTATTTATAAACATAATTGAATCCCCTGAACCGTTTATGGCTAATCTCGAAGGGGCTCCATCGGAGGTTAGCTTAAAACTCTTTTCAACCAGCTGTAATACCGGATCAATACGTTGAAGCATTGGAACTCTGGTGCCCGTTCCGTTTCGTACCCACCCACCATCACATAGGGTCCATATTTTATTGAATTTATCGAGCACCACTCCGCCAGGTTGTTTTCCTGTAGTTATCTCATTGATCACCTGATCTGTCCGGGTATCGATAACAATAATTTTATTGTCGAAGGACCAGCAACTGACAAATAAAAGGTCGTTCCATTGCACCATCTGCTCGGTTGATGCATGCCCAGGCGTTAAAATAACTCCGGTAATCTGTAAGGTCACAGGATTGACAATTGTAATTTTACCTGCATAAAGATCTGATATATATGCCTTTTCGTTGTTTACAAAATGAATATACCGGGGAGAAGTCAGACCTGTAATTTTTCCTGTATATTTCCCGTCAGAGGAATTGATGACATAAATTTTTCCGGAATTATTAATCACGATAAATCCCTGGTTATTATGAATGGTCATTGATTGTGCCACATCACCAAGAGGCAAACCATTAATATTAAAGAATATATCATTTTGCAATGTATGTGTTTCCGGATCATAAAATGAGAGCGAAGAGTTTCCGTACATAAAATTCCCCTCATTAATAATAAACACTCCATGGGTCATCCGATTCGTACTTTGATGGCTTTTAACCCACAAATCATCCTTCATACATCCTGCGAATGCAAGAAGAGTAAAGGCCAGGAGGGGAATATTTAAACGGTTTATGATCATAATCAGAAGTCGTATCGGATCAGTAATGAATAATTCCTCCCTGGCATTTGATTCTGAAGAACAGTCCGGTAAGTTTCATTAAACAGATTGAGTATTTTTATTTCAAGATTAAATATGCCATGATTCAGGTGGATTTCTTTACCAAAATTAAGGTTATTCATATAATAGGGGTAGAGCACATCAAAATTTGAGCTCTTATCGTTACTTGAAGTGGTAAACCGCTCACTGTAATATGTCCAAAGCCAAGTGAAGTGGTATCTCATTGTGGAAATATTCGCCACCAGATTTGCCGATTTCCGGGGTATAAAAGGAAGTTGTTTTCCTACCGACTCATCAGCCCAGCTATGTGGGGCATCACGATTAATTGACTTGTTTACAGCATAATTACCATTGATTTTAAAGTCAAAAGATTCGGCTTTTCCGCTGATTCCAACGTTAAATTCCAATCCACTGGTATTCACTCTTTTCATGTTATACGGTTCCCAATAACCCTGTGGAGTTGGAAGCCAAATAATCCAATTATTAATACCCGAGCAATACCCTGTTATCGAACCATGTAGCTTTATCGTTCCGATTGTATCTGATAAACCGCTTCCAACATCTGCCATATAGCCCTCTTCAGCCTTTAACCGCGGATTACCACCAGGAATATAATACAGGTCGTTAAGCGAAGGCTGATGATAATTTCGTGACAAACTCCCCTTTAAAAAATAACCTTTGACGGCTAAAGGGTGATACTCAATACCTGCTGAAGGTATAACAGGTGTCGGTTTATCGCCCGTAATATCCTGCCGCGCAGATATATTGGCGGATAACCGATCATTAAAAGAGTTACTGAGCTGAACCGAGAGTGAATGATCAATCCGCTGCTGATCGTACCCTTGCGGTTGTTGATTCGGAGGCGTATTGGTTGAATTTACCTGGTTTATATCTGAATTCGCACTTGTGATAAAGGAAAGTTTATCGGACAACTGATAATTGTAACTGGCTTTAATAAAATAGGATTCAAACCTTGATCGGGAATCTGTTACAATCTGATCCGGGGCCCCCGATATTTTAGTCTTCAAGAGGTACTTTGAGAGCTGTATATTGGCACCGGCACTAACGTTTAGTATCCCTTTATTTCCATAATATTTCAATTCGGTCAATGGACGGTGTGCTTGTTCTGATTGCCGGTTGATATTGGCATTGGCATCAGTCTCGTTGGTCAGTAACCTGGGAAGGGTGCGTTCGTTATGCTGGTACCAGTAGCGGAAAGTTAAAATGGTTTTTGGAGTGGGATGAAGGTAGATTTCCTGAAGAAGACCATAGTTCTGATATTTCGAGTTTAAATTTCGCTGGGTAGGGTACAGGTAGCTTCCAGTTTCAGGATCAATATCTGCAATTAGCTTATTAACAAAGGGATAGTCATTATCAGAGTAATTGTAAAACGCTCTTGTCTGTGACTGAATTTTTTTGTTTCCACCGCTTATTTTTATAAACTCATCTTTCGATCCATAACTTCCGACACCAGTCAGAAAGCGTCCGGATAGTTTATCGTGCCATTGTGTAGAATTTTCAAGTTTGACAATTCCTCCTAAAGCGCCACTCCGCTCGGATAAAGAGGCGGATCCATATAACAGGGTAACATTATCGGTAAAATAGACCGGTATCATTGAGAAGTCAACCATGCCAAGCATCGGCGAATTAAGATTGACTCCATTCCATAGTACCTGGGTATGCGATGGGGCCGTTCCTCTAAATGAAGCGGTTGCCATCGCACCACGCCCATACTCCTTTATAAAGATTGGTGTATTTTGTGAAATTAAATCTGACAAATTAACTGTCAAGGCTTTAATCATTGAAACGGAGTCGATTTTCAGTGAAGTTTTTCCAGCCTCCTCTTTAATAATTAATTTTGCAAAAATGGTAATCGGTTTAATTTTTAAGGTATCGCTCACATGCTGCGCCTTTGAAAACAACGCACAAAACCAGATTGAAAAAAACAGTATTACCTTAAGGGATATTATATTTTTATAACAGGGAGACCATTGTTTTGAAGTTTTTGTAACCATCAATTATAGTAAATCAATTGGCGGTATATTCGATTAAGGAGAGATCAACTGCTCCACTGATTTCCGTCGATATTTCGTTGAGCCATCCGGCAATCTGAAAAACGCCACTTTGGACCTTTATAAAGTTGATTTCTTTCAGATTGGCCTTGTTGCCTGCCTTATCAACCGCATTGGAAATATCGAGAAGATTGGATTTGAGTGAATTATTAAAGTCGAGATTCGAGTAGCATTCAGCATATCCTGATGAAAATAATCCGGGTCTTACTGACCAGTTTTCAACGTCAGGGGTAGTGGATGTGTTAACATAGGCATTTGGCAATTTTTCGCCATTATAAATCACCTCTGTTTTGCTGCCATATCCACCCCACCACCAGCTTGCCGAACCATATTCGGGGATTAGTTCTCCGCTGTTTCCCTGGTTATCCTTCCAGGTAACGTTTCCGTTATTTATTGGTTTTAAATAGGTTACCTGGTAATTATGAATTGTTTCAGGATTGTTGTATTCACTCCCCTTAATTTCAAGCCAATCGCCATCATTGGGAATTCCATCGTTGTTACTATCGGCCATAACCGAGACAACTCCAGGTTCAGAACCGGGGCCTGGCTGTGCAAAAACTGCAAAGTCAGGACCTTCAACATTTGAAATTGAATGGTCAAATCCTGCAATAATGTATCCGCCCCATCCCCCCAAAGCTGTATATTGCCTGGTGGCTGTCCATGGTTTTCCAATAAAATCCTCACCCTTCCAGTCGACAGGTATTAATGAGGCATTTTGGCCGGGCGCGTACTGAAAATCAAAAATTTTGGCGATAAATGGGGAAAAGTTTGAAAAAGCATCAACCTGAATGGACTTATCATCACTCCCTATATCATTTGACACTTTAAGTTTAAGTGTATAATTACCAATCTTAAACGGTTTAAATGAATATATTTTATTTGAGGAGACGACCGATCCGTTTACAGACCAGGAGTAGGTTGAGTTATCTCCATTAACCACATTCGGACTCAATGGAAGCGATGCCCCCAGTTCGACTTTAAACCCTGAAGCAGGAATAACAAACGAGATTACAGGTCCGGTGAGTTTATTCGCCTGCTTACAGGAAAAGAATAATCCGAGAATGACTAAAACAGGTATTAAAACCTGAAATTTAATTTTCAACATACTTAAAATCAATTTAATAGTTAAACATTAAATGATTTTAAGCTAATGGGAAGTATTGCAGAATGGAAATCGGCCATCTGTACGCTTTTATCCCGAAAGCTTAAACCGTGAATGGCTGGTCTTCTGACTTATCCCGATTTCTGGTTACCTTCCCATTCTTTTTTGGAAAGAATAGTGGCTATCAACCAGAAACATACTATTCCGCAAAAGCGGAATCGGGTTTTACAGCAGCGGGTACTGTCCCGGATTTACACCGGATTCCCAAATTAAGCCCATTGGGCACCAATTCATCGCAAAAATAAGCAATTAGTTTGGTGAATCAAATAAAAGCGGATATTTCTACTTAAAAAAATTATACCTTTAGTCGTGAGATCATTTCAATTGTATTGATTTTAATTTATTGTAATTCAATTATATAAATCTATGAATAAGTTAAGTGGACTAATTCCTGGCTCTGTTTGGAGTTATTTTGAATCAATATGTCAAATTCCACGCCCTTCGAGGCATGAAGAGAAGATTATTGCATATTTGAAAGGGTTTGCCTTGCTGCATGAGCTCACCATTAAAGAAGATTCTGCAGGTAATATTCTGATTTGTAAACCGGCAACACAGGGAATGGAAAACAGGTCAGTGGTGGTTTTGCAATCGCATCTTGATATGGTATGCGAAAAAAATAGTGATACGATACATAATTTTTTAACCGATCCGATAAGGCCCTATATCGATGGAGAATGGGTTACCGCTGAAGGGACCACACTTGGAGCTGATTGCGGGATAGGAATTGCAACTCAACTGGCTATTTTAACCGCAAAGGACCTCAAACATGGACCTATTGAATGTTTGTTTACGGTTGACGAAGAGACCGGTCTTACCGGTGCCAAAGCGCTTGATAATGGTTTTTTCAGCGGGAAAGCACTTATTAACCTCGATTCAGAGGACGAGGGTGAACTGTTTATCGGATGTGCCGGCGGAATTGACACGGTGGCTTCAATTCATTATGAGGCTATTGAAGTTCCAAAAGGATTATTTCCGGTGAAGATTTCAGTGAAAGGATTGCAGGGTGGACATTCAGGGGATGATATTAACAAAAACAGGGGAAATGCAATCAAGATATTGAACCGGTTTATCTGGCAAACGATGCAAAAGTATGAAATTCATCTTGCTCATTACGAGGGAGGAAATCTTCGGAATGCCATTGCCAGAGAAGCTTATGCAATCGTTTTGGTGCCCGGTTCCAGAAAAGAGAAACTCACCATCGATTTTAATATCTTCAGAGCAGCTATGGAGGCTGAAATTGCACTGAATGAACAAGGTATGATCCTTTCACTCGAATCGGCCGATGCTCCGCTTATGGTTATTGACCCGATAAGCCAAACTAAATTGGTCAATGCCATTTATGCTTGTCCTCACGGTGTATTAACGATGAGCACGCGGATGCCCGGGCTGGTTGAAACATCTACCAATCTGGCTTCCATAAAGATTAAATCGGGCAACCTGATCGAAATCACCACCAGTCAGCGTAGTGACCTGGAAAGCGGAAAAAATGATGCTGCTAACATGGTTGAGTCTGTATTTCAAATGATTGGAGCAGATGTTAAGCATGGCGACGGCTATCCAGGCTGGACTCCAAACCCCTCTTCGGAGCTATTGAAAATTACCAGACAATCCTATATTAACCTGTTTCACGTTGAACCTATCGTTCGCTCGATTCATGCAGGACTTGAGTGCGGACTTTTTCTTGAAAAATTTCCCGAACTTGATATGATCTCCTTTGGTCCAACCATGCGCGGGGTTCATTCTCCCGATGAGAAAATAAATATTCAAACGGTAGATAAATTCTGGAAACTTTTGGTGGATGTACTGAGTAATTATTGACAGTTCTTTGAGTTTTCAACGTTTTTTTTTGTATATTTATAGTAACGTTTCCGATAAATCTGTTTTTGCAGGAATTGTTTAAAATTTAGGGTGAATGATATTATTAAATCCTTAAAAATCTGACAAAATGGCAAATAAACTTATTTCAATAGCTCCATTAGAAAATATTAATCAGGCTATTAGGATTCAAGAGTGGCTCGATTCTGCAGGGATTGAAAGTTATATTTTGGATCATGGAATAAATCTTGAGGCAGTAATGCAGCTCGAAGGGGAGGTTGAGCTTCAGGTCAATGATACAGACGCCTTAAAAGCGCTCGAAATTATTGGAAATATGGCCGATAATCCACTTGTTGACCAACTAAACGAAGATGTTCAGATTATCCAAAAGATACTTATTCCGGTCGATTTCTCGGATATCTCGTTCAATGCTGCCTGTTATGCAGCCCATGTGGCCAAACAAAAAGGGGCTGCATTAACCTTGATCCATGTCTATTTTAATCCGGTAACAGATCCCATAGCAGGTGATCATTTTTATTCATTTCCCACCTCTTTTGCCGAAACGGTCAATGAAATTATCGACAATGCCAGAATATTGATGAATGAATTTAGTAAAAAGCTAAATTTCTATTTGAATGAGCATAATATTTCAGATCTTCCCTTAAATATTGAGATAATTGGTGGAACTGCTGAGGATTGCGTGCTCGATTTCGCCAACACCGGTAAATTTGATATGCTGATCATTGGAATTAAGGGAAGAGGGGGCGAAGTTGAATGGCTCGGAAGTTTTGCTTTTGAGATTATCAATAAGTCGCTTATCCCCGTTTTGGCTATACCTGAAAAAGCAATTTACAAAGAGTCGATGTTTAAACGACTCATGTATGCTACTAATTTTGATAAGTCAGATGGAAAAGCGATTCGGAAATTGGTTAAAATCGCCAAACCATTGGAAACACACATCAGTGTTGTGCATGTTGATGATACAGATGATAATCCGTTTATTAATTATGATTTAGCCCATTTTAAGGAGAAATATATCGGCAATTTGCCAAAAGTAACGATGGATTTTGATTTGATTGTGAATAAAAATCAGGCCAAAGGGATTAAAAATTATATTTTAGATCATGAAATTGACATCATTAGTATAACTTCGCATAAACGAAATCTGTTAACTTCGATCTTCAGGCCAAGCTTAACCAAAGAGTTATTATTCCAACTTGAAATACCGATGTTAATTTTTCATGCCTAATGGTTAAAAATTAGTTTATTTGTAATTCAATTTTACTTTGGATTTTTTATGGAATATTTTCAACTTAAACTTTTAAATTCGTTGTCCAGAATAAGGTATTCATATTTTAAAGAATTAGTAATCATCTCTATATTTTTTCTTTTTGTTGGCTGCTCATCACTGAGGAACATCGAAATTGAAACGGCTTCATTTCCGGAATACCCCATTTCGGACGATATTCAGAGTTTGGCACTGCTTAACAGAAGCATGAACAGTCAATTTACAAACATTTCATCAGATTCGCTTGAGAAAATATTTATCAGGCAAAAGATGGTCATGGATACTGTATTTAGGGACAGTATTGCCGCTGATACGGTGATTCACGTTACTGCCCGCGAGCTTTATAATTCGGGAAGGTTTGATGTTGTTATTCCCAAAGAATATAATATCAATCGCAACGATGACCGAATTATAATTAACCCTTTAGATGTTAATGCAATACAACGCTTATGCAAGGCTTACGATGTAAATGGTGTGTTGGTTCTTGAAGGGTTTGATGAGCAAATTAATTCAAACTACGATTATTTACCCTTGAGTGCAGGAGGAGGCTTTGAAGGTACTATTGATCTTAATTACAAATCGGAATGGCGACTTTACCGACCCGACAGCAATAAGCCCGCTATTCGATTTCAGATCGGTGATTCGATTTTTTGGAAATCCAGTAATTACGATTTAAACAATCTCTATTCACAATTGCCTCGGACCAAAGAGGCGCTGATTGGTGGAGGCATTGCCTCTGGAATAAAGATGGCAAACTATATCGCCCCAAAATGGATCAAACGAATTCGGTACTATTTTATGACAAATAATAATGATATTGATCGTGCAGTACCTTTGATAAAAGAAAATAAATGGGAGGAAGCCGCGGCAATCTGGACAAAATATGCAGCTATCGATTCGAAGCGGATCCGCAGTAAGGTCGAATTCAATCTGGCCCTGGCTGCGGAGATGAATGGTGATTTAAATCTGGCAATTGAATGGGGGTTAAAATCTTTTAAAACGAATTATTCAACTGCTGCCGAGGAATATCTTAAAATCCTGGATTTTAGTAGAAAAGCAAAACAAAAGGAGTCGAAAGAACGGTATTGATTTACTTAACTGGCACTGTTTTTGATTGTAATCTGGTCGAAGAAATACCATTTATAAATCAATAATCTAATAAGCAAATCAAATCATGAACACATTGGATAAATTTACAGGGCTTTTCATTATTGGTTTAATCTTAACATCTTGCCTGACAACACAAAGTGTTTCAATTGATCAGTTGGAACCTGGAAAAGTAACGTTACCGGCTCAGGTGCGAAAAGTGGCATTAATTTCCCGGAACTTTAAATTTTCGATCGATACGTTGGGTCATTATTGGAACCATAATTTCCGGCTTACAAAGGGATCTGAAAGTGAGAATCGCGTGATCGACAGCCTGGCCATTACCAAGAGTCTTGAGGAGCTTCGCAAAGTACTGCTCGAATCGGGAAGGTTTGACGAAGTCTTTGTTTATCCTTATAACTTAATTAAACCTCATACCGGAACCAGGGAATTGCCTTTATCTCAAAGTTTTATTCAAGCAGTTTGTGCCGAGAGTGAAACAAGTGTTGTCATCTCTTTGGATATGCTTAGTTTCTTCTACAGTCGTCATAATGCCTCAGCTGGTCGTGAAATAGCGGAGGGTGCGAACACTAAAATTACAGCTATCTGGTCTGTTTATACCCCAAAGAATAATGGTCCGGTTGACCGTTTTACCCATTCTGAGGTGGTTCGATGGTCGGATAAGAGTCAAGTAATCAACAACCAGAAATCTAAACTTCCAGGCCGAAAGGAGGCGGTTACATTGGCTTGCAGCATTGCCGCAAAAAATTACAGTAAAAGAGTCGTTCCATACTGGACTGAATCTAAACGACTTTTGTTAGGAAGGGATAACCCTGAATTTCAACAAGCTTTTAATTATGCCCTTAAAAATAATTGGAAAGAGGCATCTTCGATCTGGAAAAAATACACATTAAGTTCACAGCCCGGAATTGCAGGAATTGCAGCCCTGGATTATGCCATTGCTCAGGAGATGCTTGGCGATTTGGACCAAGCCTCCAAATGGTCTGATCAATCGGTTAAACTGCTTAAGAATGGCGAAGCGGGGAAAATTGCCAGAGCTTATGCAGCCATAATTTTCGAACGAAAGCTAAAAGCTGCAAAATTAAATATGGTACTTAAAACCACCCCTCAAAATTAATCATTCTAATTTCTATCTGTTTTAATACTTAATTATGGTCGTAACTCTTTATTATTCAATTCTTTTAATACTGATTGTTAACTTTATTTTTGACCGTTGGCTTGATTATCTCAATACGACCAAACTATCCTCAGTACTCCCGCTGGAACTTCAGGATATCTATGATGCTGAGAAGTATCAAAAATCTATAGCCTACGAAAAAATAAAACATCGATTTGCAACGATTAGCGAATCACTTGGTTTTATTGCTATTTTAACATTATTCGCAACTGGAAGCTTTGGCATTTTAGATCGTTTTGTCAGAGTTTGGGTAAATAACCCGATTCATGTGGCTCTTCTTTATTTTGGGATATTGGGATTGCTCTCTGAGATCTTGTCGTTCCCATTTAAATATTATCATACATTTGTTATCGAGGCTAAATTTGGATTTAATAAAACCACTCGCCCTCTTTTTCTCCTTGATCAGCTCAAGGGTTTGATTATTGCCACGATTCTGGGAGGATCGATCCTCTACCTGATTGTTTGGATATACCTTATTTCAGGAAGCTTATTCTGGTTATATGCTCTGGCAGTTATTGCATCGTTTTCGGTGTTTATGCTACTGTTTTATTCAAATATAATCGTCCCCCTCTTTAACAGGCAAACTTCACTTGCTGATGGGGAACTCAAAGAGGCCATAACAGCTTTTAGCCAGAAAGCCGGTTTTTTGCTCGATAATATTTATGTTATTGATGGTTCGAAACGATCAACCAAGGCAAATGCCTACTTTACCGGCTTGGGAAGTAAAAAGAGGATTGTCCTCTATGATACGTTGATCAATGAGCTGAATACTCATGAGATAGTCGCTGTTTTAGCACACGAAATAGGTCATTATAAGAAAAAACATGTCTATTCCGGATTATTTTTTTCGCTGATATCTACCGCCTTAATGCTTTATATTTTTGCTCTTGTAAGCGGAAATCCGGCCTTTGCTCAGGTTCTAGGATCTGAAACAGCGGGATTTCATTTATCGGTTATTTCATTTGGGATTCTATATACCCCATTGTCTCTGATCATAGGGCTGGTAATGAATTATAAATCGAGATTTAACGAGTATCAGGCTGATCATTTTGCAGCTCAGCATTATGGCAGCCAATACCTGGCTATGGCCCTGAAGAAGTTATCGGTTAGCAATTTAAGTAATCTGACTCCACACCCGTTCTATGTATTTTTTCATTATTCACATCCGACCCTTTTACAACGACTTCAAAAGTTATCAGAGATTCGGTTAGTGGATGTTAACAGGGTCTGATTTTTCAGATCTGACAATGGTCTTTAAAGTCATATATTGCTAAATATGAATATTATACAAAATTGTATGTTCCCTGATTGGAGGTTTCGTAACAATATCAAGAAAGATTTGTATTTTTGTACTCTAATTAAATTTTGAAAAATGAAACTTTTAGAGGGAAAAACGGCAATTATTACCGGAGCATCTCGCGGTATAGGCAAAGCGATAGCAATCAAATTTGCAGAAGAGGGGTGCAATATAGCTTTTACGGATCTTTTTTATGATGATATTGCAAAGGCAACCGAAACTGAGCTTGTAGCAATGGGGGTAAAGGCAAAAGGATATGCTTCCGATGCTTCAAAATTTGAAGATACACAAAATGTTGTAAACCAGATTACCTCAGATTTTGGGTCAGTAGATATCCTGGTTAATAATGCTGGAATTACGAAGGATACCTTATTGATGCGTATGACAGAGGATCAGTGGGATGCAGTGATCACCGTAAATCTAAAGTCGGTGTTTAATTTCACAAAGGCAGTACAAGCAGGTATGCTTAAGCAAAGGAGTGGCTCAATTGTTAATATGAGTTCAGTTGTTGGTGTAAGCGGAAACGGCGGTCAGTCAAACTATTCTGCCTCCAAAGCCGGTATTATCGGGTTTACTAAATCAATTGCAAAGGAATTAGGTTCACGGGGAATTCGTTCAAATGCGATAGCTCCCGGATTTATCATTACTGAAATGACAGCTAAGATACCTGAAGATGCCCGTAAACAATGGGAAGCCAATATCCCCATGAAACGTGGCGGATTGCCTGAGGAGGTTGCTAAAGTGGCATTGTTCCTCGCTTCTGACCTGGCATCCTATGTCTCAGGACAGGTAATTAATGTCTGTGGTGCGATGAATACCTAAATTTCAGGTTGTCATTACAATTATAATTGAATAGGATTGAAAATTTTAAAGGTATACCTATTTTACTTTTACAATAAATATAAAGGAGCTGATTCGTCGGTTCCTTTTTTTATTCCCTAAATAATAATTTTTTACTTTTTACATCTGTTTTATTCGTATATTGCAATATCTGTTCACTTATGACAGCGAATAAAATACCCTTTAATATACTAAAATGACATTTATTAACCAATTAATATAAAGGTGGAAAAAAGGAGCCTTTCGTATCGGTTAAGCATTTACTTTTTAATTATAGCCATTATTCTTTCTGGTATTTTTATTCTGACTGGCTATTATTATGCCCGTGATTTAATCTTCAGCAGTTATCAGTATCGTTTGCAATTTGAGGTGCGTGAGGTCCTGGATGATGTTGAGAATTCAATGGATGACGCCTCCCGGTTTACCAGACATCTGGTATTGGATTTCAGCCAAATAATCATCCATAAAGATCTCCCTAAATATATGTCAATGGTATTTGTTGGTCAACCCAATACCTATTCTTTAGGGATTGTATCATCCAAAACCATAAAAAAATCACGCCATATTCCCGATTATACCGTTAGCTTTCTAGGAAATCGTATTACAACCGATACGGTAAGTTTTCACTCTGCCAATAAAAAGACTAATGAGTGGCTAAATCAAATGCTTTCACAGGATAAACCTCAATGGAGTGCCCCTTTTTATGATCCTGAAATTGGCGCCAGAGCAATAATTTATTCATATCCATTCGATTATAAGGATAATGGAGTCAATATTCATGCTACGTTATTTTGTGCTGTAAATCTTGATAAAAATCTTTCTAACCTGAATAATCATAAAATGTTAGGCTCGGGGTATACAGTTCTGTTAAACGAAAAAAGTCAAATCGTCTATGAAACCGATATTTCCGAAACCGGCCATGATATTAAATCGCTAAACAGCTATTTTGGTAAAAGTAATTTTGACGTTAAAGCATTAATCGATGGCAGACTTTCGGGGTATCGGCTTATTTATTCAGTAAGCATGAAAATAAAAAGGGCAGTGGTAATTTTTTGGCCGATCAAATCATCAGGTTGGTATATGATTACAATAATTCCGGAGAATATGTTTATATCTCAGCTAAAACGATTATTACTATTTTTAATCCCCCTCATTCTATTTATCGGAAGCATTGCTGCTTCAATTATTATTTATAACTCCATTAAGCTTGTATTGCCAATTTCGAATTTAGTTAATGATTCCCAAAAATTAGTGGAGGAGGTAGGATTCGAGCGGGAATTCAATTTGAAAAATAGTGAAATTCTTTCTGACAGTGACCTGATCTGGCAACTCTCCCAAAGAAGACCCTATTCGCGTGTGAAAGATATTGAAGCACTCACCTTTAATCTGGAGAAAATAAAGGATCGCTTAGCCCTTTACAGGAAAATTGCAGTTCAAAACTCTCTCGATTGGAAGGAGATGGACAAGGAGTTGAATTTGGCCAGAGATATTGAAATGAAAATGGTTCCAACCATATTTCCCCTTGTTGCGGGGCGAACTGATTTTGATTGTTTTGGACGACTAATTCCTGCAAGAATTGTGGGAGGTGATCTATTTGATCTGTTTTTATTGGATGATCATCAACTGTTTTTATCGATTACCGATACCGTGGGCAAAGGTATTCCTGCTGCAATGTATTCGGTAATGACCAGAACCTTTATCCGAAGTATTGCAAATCCAATTACACGCCTTGGAAAGATGATGGAGTCCCTAAACGATGTCCTGACCATCGTTCATGATACGGATATGTTTGCTACCGTTTTTTTAGCTAAATTAGATCTGAAAACAGGTGAATTAACCTATTGTAATGCCGGACATCCATATCCCTTTATACTGCGACAGGATAACAGGGAAGAGGTTTTAACCTCTTCGCAGGGAATTCCTGTAGGTGTGAAACAAAATCTGACCTATTCTGAAAATCTTATGCAATTGGCTCCCGGGGAATCGTTTATTGCATTCACCGATGGAATTACAGAACAATCAAATGGGGAAGGTGCATTTTGGGGAATTGATGGACTCCTGGCCGTATTAAAACCATTTCGCGATCAATCTGCAAAAATCCTTGTTAATAAAACACTTGAAGCATTTGGTGCTTTTCGGGGTAATGTCGATGTGCACGATGATATTGCCCTGGTGGTGGTGAAGTATCAACCAGACCATCAGGAGTGACAATAAAACGGATTAAATCAAATGAATTTAAATCCAAGTGAAAATGTCAGTACGTTACCTTTATTTACAAAACCTATTTTTGAAGGGTTCGAATCTGAGATATTGGAGAGGCCCCATTCGTAGCGAACGTCAAGTGTAAATTTAAGAATATCAATGCCCGCACCAAGTTGCCAGTCCCAGATATTTTTATTCAGATTATTGGGCGATACATTGGTCAGATTTGACTTTATACCACTTCCGGAGGTCGGAAAAGACATGGCCGGACCTGTAAAGGCGCGAATGGAGGCCACTTTGAGGTCAATTAACTTATAACCAGCCAATAACGGAATCTGTATTGTTTTTAAATCAAGTGTCTGAATAACTAAGGTACCAATATTTGATTGTCCGTTTTTCTGGCAATACATTATTTCTGGTTGAAAGTACATCCGTTTCCCCCCTAAGCGGGCAAATATACCCAGATTATATCCCGATTTGGTTGCCGATTTGAAATTGGCATAGGAAATATTATTGATTGTTGCATCGCCGGTTTTAAGCTCACTTGAATTGATACTGCCTTTTAGTCCAAGATCAAAAGTAAAAGGTAATTGTGCATAAATAGCGGAGGCGAAAATAATTAAAGCGATTGTAAGGATCAATTTTTTCATGATGATTCGTTCTTAAGTAAAGGTGAAAAACAATTTAAATTATCCGTACAACGAAGTTAATATAATTTTAAGTCTATCCACAGCCTACTGTAAACCATTTTAATGGCAGAATTCATTTAAGACATTCCGCGATCTTTAACAATAAGCTGATATGCCTCATTGAGCTTCTGAAATTTTTCATTCGCCGCTTTTTGAACATCTTCGCCCAGGTAGCTTACCTTATCCGGATGATATTTAAGTGCCATCTTCCGATAAGCCTTCTTAACCTGTTCATTTGTAGCTGTTTCTTCAATTTCAAGAATGTCGTATGCCCAGTCAGTTTTAGGGACAAACATCGCTTCAAGTGATTTATAATCTGCCTCAGAGAGCCTAAGTGCTGTAGCAATTTGCCTGATTAGTGTCAGTTCATCGGGATGAACCAGGCCATCTGCATTGGCTATACCAAACAAAAAATGAACCAGTTGCAAACGAGATGAGTAATCGACATATTGTCTGATTTGATTGCAGATATCGATTACCGGAATATTCTGTTGGGTAAGATCCTTTAAAATCACTAAGGCCTGGCTGGCTCCCTCTGTTCCAAAACTCCGGATTAGAAACTCTTTTACATAATCCAGTTCTGAGCGCAGAATCTTTCCATCGGCCTTTAGTACGGCAGTAACAAGAACTAAAAGGCTAAACATATAGTCGCCCTGAGTAATTTGTGCTTTTCCAAATTGTGATGCCTGCGGTTTTTGAATCACAGTATCTGCTTCATCAAAAAATGAACCCAGGAAAAATCCGGCTAAAGCGCCCAAAGGACCCCCTAATGTAAACCCTAATCCACCTCCTATCCACTTACCAAGTTTTGCCATTTTCTCTAATTAATTGATCAATTTTTAAAATCTGCGGAATTAATAAGCTATCCGCATTGTTTTCAATAATAAAATTTGCTTTTTTAATTTTATCACTATCAGCCATTTGATTGTTAATGCGTAGCATAATAATATCTTCAGTTAAATTATCCCGCTTGATTACCCGTTCAATTCGGAGTTTTTCGTCTGCTAAAACCAGAATATTAAGGTTGAAATCAGAACTATAACCGCTTTCAAATAATATAGCTGCTTCATATAAAATATAGGGAACCGTCAGATAATCTTCAATCCATTGCAGAAAACGGTTTCTAACAGCAGGATGAATAATTTCATTCATGGCAGTTAGTGCATTCTTATCATTGAAAATTAATGCGGCTATCTTTTTTCTGTCAAGGTTGCCTTCACTGGAATATACCTCCACTCCAAAGCGTTCAATAATCTTGTTTTTAACGATTAAATCATTATCTTGAAGATATTTAGCCTCTATGTCAGCATGGAATACCGGAATTTTAAACAACTTAAATATTTCACAAACAGTTGTTTTTCCGCTTCCTATTCCACCCGTTATCCCTATTTTTATCATTGTTTTTTTTCAATAATATAATCGACCTCTTTGGGGAAATAATCAACAGACAGCACATTCTCCGGGATATTATCCAAAATAACAGGTAATTTGGATAATATCAATGATCGACTGGAATAGTCAATAAATGCCTTAAAACTGCTACTGTTCAGCTTGTTATATTGACTTATTCCAATGCGGCATGAGATTTTCACTTTCGACGGAAAAGTCTTTATTATTAAATTATCAGGCTGATTGAGTATCGTGACAGGTATTTCAAATTTGGCTTCTGTATATTGCTCAACAGCAATAGCAACCGATACCTTCACCGATTCTGATTTGATCTCATCGGGAATTATTAGTGATGCATCCTTAATCAGGCTCTGAGATAGATTTTTGATTTCCAAAGGAGTTGTGAATATCTCACGGAGTGTATCCACGATATCGACCGGCCCTTTGACCAAAATTGCAGCAGGAGTAGCCGTTGGTGGTTTTTGAAGGGTAAACTCTCTGGCAAATGAAACTTCAATAATGGGGTGAACCTTTACCTGTTTCTCAATTACCCGACTTACCTTAAATGTAATTGAATCGGGTCTGATACTGATAATTCCAATTTCGTTGCTTATTTGTTTGGCAAACTCCTCCTTATGCCCATTGGTAGAAAAGGAATATTTGGAAATATAACTGTTTTCAAGAAGATTATTGGACAATTCATTCACATCAATAAGCAGCGGTGAGAGGGAAGATGTGAATTTTAAGCGTAAAAGACTGTAGCCAATTGCATCAACTGTAAGATCCAATTTCTCGGGAAGCCTTCCGGTAAGCTCTTTTTTTAGCGGTAAATTAACGTATTTTACAGGAACTGTAATGTGATCGGTATACCTTTTGTCGAGGGCATTAAGAAACCACAGGAACGATGCTAATGCCAAACAAACGATAAAAACAAACGCTTTTCCATTACCAATTGTTTTTATTTCGCTCTTTATGTAGGCAATAACCCGTCTAAACATGGTGTAAAAATTATTGAATTAAACAAAAAGGCCGGTTAACCGGCCTTTCAGAAATTAATTTAAATGATTCATTCCGAATAGAACTGATTTATTCGTGATAAATTGTAAATGCGATTTATTTCTGAACCGGTGCATCTGACATATCCCTCAAAACAACACTTTTGTCAACTTTCAGTTTTGTATTTGGGGCAACTTCAAGAATAATGACATTATCTTTAATTTCATCGATTTTTCCGTAAATTCCACCTGTTGTTACAATTTTGTCCCCTTTTTGAAGCGCATCACGAAATTTTGTCATCTCTTTCTGACGTTTCATTTGCGGACGGATCATGAAAAAATAGAAAACCACAATCATCAGACCCATCATCAATAGCATATTCATGGATGATCCTGCCGCCGGAGCTCCTCCCGCCTGGGCAATAATAAATAAAATTGAATTCATTGTTGTGTATTTAAAATGTTAAACTGTTTATTCTCAATATAAGCGCCAATCTTCAACTCTTTTTTCTCCCCTTCAGAGGTTTCAAGGGTTGCCTCTCTAATTAAGTTTCCCCATTCTCCTGAAGTATTTAAGGTGATCTCTACAGTGGAAGATTCTCCCGGCGCAATTTCAACTTCACTGTAATGCAACTCAATACAGCCGCATGATTTATCTGCATTAATAAATTTCGAAGGCGAGCCCCCCACATTTCGAAAGATAAACGAATATGAAACAATCTCTCCCTCCTTAAGCGAACCAAAATTATGAATTTCCTTGTCAAAAACAATTTTCCCCTTGCTCTTTTTTTCAGTCGCTTTAATCGGTTGGGAACCACTATTTCCTGTATTGAAGTTGCACGAATATTGGGAAACCAGCAGCAGGAAACTGTAAATTATTGCTATTGGATAACTGCATGTTTTCATGTTTCCAATAATCCGCGTCCGGCTTTGACTATTTTTCCCTCTTCCTTAAAATCTTTTGTGATCCGGTCAAGGACTCCATTAATAAAAGTACTGCTCTTGTTGGTACTGTAATACTTGGCAAGTTCAATATACTCATTTAAAGTTACTTTTATCGGTATCGAGGGGAATTCCATCAATTCTGTCAATGCCAGCTGCATAATTAGAATATCCATAATTGCAACCCTGTCAACATCCCAGTTCTTCGTGTAATTTTCGATGATTTTTCTATTCTCGGTATTGTTAACAAGCGCCTTTCGGAATAATTTTTTTGTAAATTCCTGGTCCTCTTCATCTTTGTAAAGAGACATCAGGTACTCATTTTGGTCGTCGCTACTCTTGAATTTCTTAATTGTTTTAATTACCATCGAAATTGTAAAGTCGAGATCGTCATTCCAGTAAATACTCTGTTCTTCCAGTTCGTTCAGCATTATATCGCTGTTAACCAATATTATACTAAAGAAATCCTCACAAAATCTGCGATCATTCCCGAAGTCATCAATTGCCGAATTGATATACTCTTTATACAGATCCGATTCAATCAGCGAAGTATATATGCCGCGTATCAGGTCCGGATAATTTGACCAGTTAAGCTTATTTCCATCCAAATATTTATTCAGACTTTTATCGGATTTTAATCTGGAAATCAGTCTGTTATTTACAAAACGGAGGTTTGGGTTGAGATCATCTTCAGATGGGAAATTTTTCATTTTCCGTGCCTCGATCCGTTCGTTGGCGAAGTCACTTAGCTCACCAAGAATAGCAAATAACAGATGATATAGATCGTATGTTTTTCTAATACTGAAATGAAGCTCAGATTCTGATTGGGTGATCGTTTTTTCGGGGGATGATACGTGAGCGTATAATATTTGTAGAACCTTGGTGCGGATTATCCTTCGACTTATCATGATTTAAACAGAACTGGTTTCAATTAAAATTTCGGATGCAAAAGTACAATAAAAATCTGAGTTGCTCAATTGCCCTCTTCTGAATGATCGGATTCTGCATCGAATTCACTGTTTTCATCCGAAACATCCGGTTCTTCGTCCTCTTCAACCGGTGGAATTGCCGGTGCTGATTTCCTGTATAACAATGCAAGTCCCAGTCCTGACACACCTCCCCATAAATGAGATTCCCACGATATTTCGGGTTTAACAGGAAATATCCCCCAGAATAATCCGCCATAAAATAACGACACAATCATCGATATGGTTAAAAGTCGTATATTATGGCTAATAATACCACTCATGAATAAGAAGGCTGCCAGCCCATAGATAATGCCACTGGCCCCGATATGCAAGGCCTCACGACCATCCAGCCAGACAAAAAAGCCCGATAATAAATAGATTAATAAATAGATCGTATAGGCTGATTTGCGGTAGAAAAAGAAGAGTGAAAATGTGAGAATGAAAAGTGGAAATGTATTGGCGATTAAATGTTCAAAATTGGCATGAATCAAGGGTGATAAAAAGATCCCTCGTAACCCTTTTACCGATAATGGAAGGATTCCCCATTGGGTAAATTCGAATTTAAATTCTACCTCAAAAATTTTGACAAGCCACAAGATCACAATCAATGAGAGTGATACAAAAAGAGCATGTCTGACTATTCGTTTTTCGAGCAAGAACTGATCCTCGGTATAATTTGACGGATAGTATCGCGAAAGTAACGGCATCAGGATCGATTATTCGTTGAGTAATTTTCTTAATAAATTCGCAAAGTTATAAATCTCATCCTCCGTAGTATCAAAGGAGGTCATCCATCTCACTTCACCCCGGGATTCATTCCAGACATAAAAGAAAAACTGCTGTTGTAATAAAGGAATCAACGCATGAGGAACAAGTGCAAAAATCCCGTTACCCTGAACTGCCTGCGTAATTTTTATTCCCTTGAGCTTCTGTACTTCAGTTTCAAGAATTTTGGCCATTTTGTTGGAATGTGTGGCATTAATTTTCCAGATTTCATCCCTGAGGTAGGGGACAAATTGTGCCCCTACAAATCGCATCTTTGAAAAAAGCTGTGCCGCCTGCTTCCGGTAATATTTAGTGTAGGCAGATAGTGAAGGATTAAAAAACAGAACGGCTTCACCAATCATCATTCCATTTTTTGTCCCCCCAAATGAAAGGATATCAACACCGGCATCCCTGGTAAAGGTTCTGAATGGAACTCCAAGAGATACCGCAGCATTGGAAATTCGGGCTCCATCCATATGCAGATACATGCCATGGTTATGGGCCAGCTCAGCAATTTCCCTGATTTCCTGTACCGAATAAATAGTTCCTAATTCAGTTACCTGAGTAATACTGATTAAACCAGGCTGCGAATGGTGTTCTGAATCAAATCCATGAAGGTACTTCTCCAGTTGTTTGGGAGTAATCTTTCCGTCCAGAGTAGGAACCGGAATTAGTTTACTTCCAGTGAATTTTTCGGGTGCTCCACATTCATCAGTTTGAATATGAGCTGTTTCTGAACAAATTATGGAATGAAATGAATGCACCGCCGATTGAATACTAAGAATATTGGCTCCAGTGCCGGTAAGGACCATAAAAACTTCGGTATCCTCACCAAACTCATTCTTAAACAGCGCAATAGCCTCTTTTGTCCAGGGATCGTCGCCATACCCAACCGAATGACCGGAGTTTGCTTCCCCGATTGCCTTTAAAATCTGCGGGTGAATTCCTGAATTATTATCACTTGCAAAACCTCTTTGTCCCATATTTGTTAATTACAGTATAGTTTACCGAATAAAATATTTTTTTGTAAAAATATGTTTTGTTTTTGGCTTTTTGTTATATTTCACACATCTAATTAGGGTTTCCTAAGGTTTTATAATTTACTAAATTCCAATGAATGATTAAGAAGGATAAAACAGTCGTAAATATATTTTGGATGCGGCGCGATTTAAGATTAGAGGATAATACAGCGCTTTTTCATGCATTGAAGACCCGCGAGAATGTGCTGCCTCTGTTTATCTATAATCCCGACATTTTAGAGCGCATGGAGGTTCGTCCTGATTTCAGAGTAAACTTTATTTACAAGACAATCGCCGGAATTAAGGAGACTCTGGAGAAGATTGGATCAAGCATTTATATAGCCCATGGAAGACCGCAGGATATTTTTAAAAAAATGGCTGAAGAATTTCACATTTGCAGTGTTTATGCCAATCGTGATTATGAGCCATATTCGGTTTACCGGGATTCTCAGGTTGAGAAATTCCTCACTATCAATAAGATTGAATATCATTCCTATAAGGATCATCTCCTTTTCGAAAAGGACGAACTTGTGAAGGAGGATGGAAAACCGTATACCGTGTTCACCCCTTACAAAAATAAATTCCTTCAAAGGTTTAATAAAGAGATGGTAAAACCGTTAAATACCACTCAGTATTTTCACAATTTTATCAGGATTGAACCGCTTCCAATGATCAGTATTGAGAAGCTGGGATTTGAGCCGCTGAACATCACATTTCCATCCAAGGCATTGCCGCAGTCGTTATTGGAAGGATATGCTGCCAACAGGGATTTCCCGGCCCTGAATGGCACATCAAAACTAAGTGTCCATTTGAGGTTCGGCACAATAAGCATCCGCAAAGTGACTGCCCTGGCTATTTTGCACTCAGAAACTTTCCTGTCAGAACTTATCTGGCGTAATTTTTATAGTCAGATCCTTTGGTATTTTCCGCATGTTGTGACCAGATCATTTAAGCCGGCATACGATAATATTAAATGGGAAAATAACCTGGATCATTTTAATGCCTGGTGTAAAGGAAAAACCGGCTATCCAATGGTTGATGCAGGAATGAGGGAGTTAAATGAAACCGGATTTATGCATAATCGGTTAAGAATGGTAACAGCCAGTTTCTTGTGCAAACATTTACTGATCGACTGGCGATGGGGCGAAACCTACTTCGCAAGTAAACTTGACGATTATGATCTTGCCTCAAATAATGGCGGCTGGCAATGGGCTGCAGGATCAGGTTGCGATGCAGCACCGTACTTCCGAATCTTTAATCCGGAACTTCAGGCAAAGAAATTTGACCCTGATTATGAGTATATCCGAAAATGGGTTCCCGAGTTTGATACCATGGATTATTGCCCGCCTGTTGTAGAGCATCGATTTGCACGCGAAAGGGCACTGAAAAGGTACGCTGAAGGGTTGGGGTTTCAGACAGATTAGGCGAAAGGTTTATAATTCAATGATTTTTAGATGTTTATTGCGATTAATGAAACCTTTAATAATCGATCGGATATCTCTGTTATCGTCATATTTGCGGATACAATCGCGTAATAATTCTGTATCATGGGATGTGTAATCCATTGATATATATCCAAATCCGGTATATCGTCCATTTGAAATATCGATAATTGTCTTCTCTTCCGGATTCCTTCCCTGATCGATAATCAGAAAATTAGGTGAACGGTAATTTAAGGGATGGATTGATTTATTTACCCGCAGATTATAACTCTCCGGACCTTCCAGTCCGGTGCATGCTCCACGGCAATCATGAAGTTGTGAATTAAAACAACCCGCAGTATTGTTATCGAGATGACAGAGCTTCTTGCAAAGGGCAAACTTTTGAGCTAAATTGTGCAGAAATTCGATCCCCTCCTGTTGAAAGTGAAACGTTGTCAGTGGAATCTCTTCCCCTTCAATTTTAGCTATTTTAAGGTTTAAATATCCGGCACCATCTTCGAACGCAAATAAACCAAAGTTAAATGCCGATCTGCGCTGACTTCGGTTAAACAGTGGTTTGTATTTCTTAATTTCAGATGATTCAAGCAAGAGCGCCACGAGTTCACTTCCGGTCTCTTCCCAGGAGATATCAGCTATTTTATCGCGCATTTCAATGGCCTTCCTGGTCTGAGAATTGCTTAGATGAGTTAAAACGCGTTGATGAATGTCTTTGCTCTTTCCAATATAAATCAGGTTACCTTGTGAATCATAGAAATAATAAACTCCTGTTTTCGAAGGAATTGAATCCATTTTATCTTTGGGGAGAGGGGAGGAGTGATTGACAAACAGGGATGATTCAAGCCGGGCATTTCGATCAACTAATATTTCAAAAAGTTTGGCAGTAGCCAGCGCATCTCCAATTGCCCGGTGTCTGTCGGTAATTTCAATCCCAAGATCGGCACAGATATTACCCAGCGAATAGGAACGATGCCCGGGAAGAAGCTTACGACCAAGTTTAACAGTGCAAATTGTTTTTCGTTTGAAATCATAGCCCAAACGTTTAAATTCTTCTTTTACAAATGAATAGTCAAAGGTTGCATTATGAGCTACAAATATTTTTCCGGCGGTTAATTCAATAATTTTTTTTGCAACCTCATAGAATTTTGGAGCATTTGCAACCATTTCGTTCGTTATACCGGTCAATCTGGTAATGTGGTATGGAATATTACACTCGGGATTAATCAGGGTATTGTAGGTCTCACTAACACCTGTTCCATCGTGAAGAATTATGGCAATCTCCGTTAATTTTCCATGGACAGCAGCAGTTCCGGTTGTTTCAACATCGATAATGGCATACATACTTGATTCAAAACTTGGCTGTTAATTAGAGAGCCTGATTACAAAATACAGGTCGTTTGGATTAAAATTATCACTTGAGGATACCTGATTTCAGATCCTGTTCTCGATATAAATCCGGATCATCCTGTAAATCTCAATTACATTGTCATTCTTTGGAAGTGAGTCGTAAAGATGACGAATATACTGTTTCTGATTGACTATTTGAAAACTCTTCTTATAATGGAGGTCGAAGATCCACGACATTTGAAAAATAACAAAATCATTAAATGTGATCAAATCACTTTTAACCGGAATTCCACCTTCCACAATTACTTTGCAAAATGAAGAAGTAACCACTTGTTTTTCAGAAAGATTCAAGCGAATTGCCATATTGGGTTTGCCCGACTTATGTGTAATATATTCACTTGTTTCCCGCCAGATATCCAGTTTATCCGCATCACGTAATAGTTTAATATAGAACAGATTGATTTCACTTTCCTTAGTGGGCAGATCTGGTTTGTTGTGATTTATAATAACCTGATTGATTATATCTTGAACTGAGTCATCCAGCTCCTTAAATGGGGCACACGATTTTAAAAATTCAATGCTATAGAGTGAATGATCTGTCCTGTTAATTCCCGAATTTTCAGGAAGAAGAATCCATAGTCTGCCAATATCATGGAACAAGGCGGCAATTTCAACCATAGCTTTATCATTTAACCCAAGAGAATCAGCAAGGATAAGACTGTTTTCCACAACTTTTTCAATATGAAAAATGGTCCTTTCAATAGTTGAATCTGAATTGGAAACTTCAGATTTAACGGTGTTTATGAATTCCTGATAAACTTTGCGTAATGAGAAAATTAATTCACCGGGTAACATAGTATTTTTCCTTGATTCGAATACAAAAGTACTAAATTAGCGGGAAAACACGAACAAATATCATGAATAAGAGAGGGGCGCGAAAAATTAACATTAAAGATTTAATCCACTGTTTAAAACGGCAAATTGGTTAAAATGGTTTTCTGTTTGAAGAAAAATGCTACTTTTGTAGCTGTTCCGGTAATTGGCCCCATAGTTAAATGGATAGAATGGAGGATTCCGGTTCCTTTGATCCGCGTTCGAATCGCGGTGGGGTCACCAAAAAGCCTGTTAATCAGATGATTGACAGGCTTTTGTATTTTTTATATTGTTTTTTATACTGCTTTTTGAAAAAGTCCGATTCCAAACTGGATTATTTTTATACTGTTTTAGTTGAAAATTCAAGAGATATTTAACAATAACAATAACTATTTTTAAAGTTTTAAATCTGCTGTTGCCTTAGCTATCAACACTTTGTCAAAGCCATTTTTTTGAAAATAGGCAAAATCATCTTTTATAACTGTTTTGGGATTTTGCCAGTGATCGTAGATACCGGCCATCGCCAGTGGCCTGTTTTTTTTCTGAAGGTAAAAGAGCCAGGGTTTATTAGTACCGAACTCCCGTTGCAGTCCATAAAGCATGAGATTCTTTAATAAAATAGCTGCCTTTCGGAGATGCATAATTTAAACCTATTCTCATATCATTCCAAAATAGTTCTCCAAATATCCAATGTCCGAACTCATGGAAAATATAGGTAATGAAAGCAATTGGTATAAATAAAATGATAACAATCCAATTAATCTGACTTTCTTTTAAATCATTGCTGATTTTATTCCCAAAAGTCTCTTTCATTTATCAATCTTATATTGGTAAACAATTTCTTCTACAATGGGGCACAACGGTCTGCGGTATGAAATCGTTGAGTATTGCGGACGACTTTCATTTCAATATTCACCGAACCTATTGCGTGGTAGAATGCTCAAATAACCACTCAAAATCCCATTCTTAATACCCATTTTTGGGCGTATGCACATTATTTATACAGTCTGCCCTTTTTTAATCTTTTTAGAAGCAGAAATTTTTTTAATCTCTCCAGTCTTTTTGTAGTGAGCTATTATATCACTTATTTGCTTTTTCTCCCAATCCTTTAATGGTCTTGGGTCAACTACAAAATCCACTCCCTCTGGTTCTCTAACTAATCCCATATCTCAAATTTTAAAATATTTCTTAATCAATCGTAATGCTTCTTTAGGAAAAATCACCATTTTGTGATTACCAACATGAACAGCTCCTAAAGTCTTTTCGTAATGCTCAATCAATCTAGTTTTTGAAATAAATGAAACGAAACCATCATATTTTCTGCTCCATGATTCTTTGCACAAAAACGCAACTAAGTTTCCTGCTACTCCAACATAAATTTTATTTTTCCCCTTATTAAACGGTGCGCTCTCAATCAGATGCATAAAGAGATGGTCATTCTCGTCCGAAAAACTAATCAGTCCTTGAATCACATTTGGGTTACCTCTTATTGTTAATTTGTAAACTTGCCTATCTGGTTGCTCAAACTCATATTTCCAATCAAATGACCATCCATTTTCTTTTTTTATTGGTCTTAAATCCTCTTTTGAAATAGGTAACAACTCTGTATCAAAACTATCTCCAGAAAATGCATTCTCGATACTATTTGTCAATTTATCAATTTCTATATCAATATGTTATACCTTCTTTGTCATGCTACAAATTTACTAATAATCATTGAGAATCTCATCTGATTGCTCGGTTTTCTTGCATTGCTCCAAGCTTTTATATAGTTCTTATAAACTCAGACCTAACGTTCCAAATGGGGCGAATAGGCCAGATAAACGCCCCGGAGTGATGATAGTAAAAGTAATTATTTGAAGAGCGCTATCCATCGGATTTAGGCTAAAAATAAACGAATAACCAAATTAAGTTGGATCAAACCAGGCAATCCCTGAATTTCCCTTCTCCCGGTGTGCCCGATGTCTATGTAAGTTCTTTAGGGGATGCGCTTCAGCTCTTAATCGTTCACCCAAGGGATCGAGCATTGTCGGATCATTAAACCCGGGAATATCTGCCAGTTCGGACAGCGGATAACCATTCAGATTATCAGAGGGGTAGGGGAGCAGCAGGCTTAGCAGATCGGATAAAGGGGCGGAAGATTTGATCCACCGTTTTTCAGCAGACCGGGAGAGAATTACCGGCATACGCATTACCCCGACAGATCGCAAAAGGTCACTGGCAACAGTGGTTATCACACAAAATCCCGAAATAATCTCTCCTGTTTTGGGATTTTGCCAGTGATCGTAGATACCGGCCATCGCCAGTGGCCTGTTTTTTTTCTGAAGGTAAAAGAGCCAGGGTTTATTAGTACCGGACTTTCCATACCAGGCATCGGCCATCACCAGGCAGCGCTGCGACAGAATCGGTTTACGGAATTCAGGTTTTAGAAATAAGGCTCTTGATCCATTATATTCCGGATCATTCCGGCTGTTTTTATCCCCTTCTGCCCTGGCAGCAGTAATAATAACCGGATCGGTGGCATAAAAGGGGGTCAATCCGAACCGGAGGGGTTGCAAAATATTGGGATCTTCACTTGTAATCACATAGCTGTTATCGCCGGAGGAGATTCCATATTTTTTTGGAATAGGTTCAAATACACGATCAAGCCGAACATTAAAACGGGTTTCGATTGTTTCAAGGTCACTTGCGAGGAGATATTTTTCAGGCATGATTATATTTTAATCAAATTAACGATTGTAATATAATCAAAAGAAATAGAATTGAATCTTGAGGTTTAATAACTAATTTTTATTTGAAATAAAATAAGATTTTCGTTAATAACTAAAAATCAGTTTCGTAAAATAATAATCTTTAAAACTTAAATCCAATTTTTAAATCAATAGCTTTAAACATTTCTGATTTGGTTGTAATTTCCCAATCTGATGTTGTCGATCCAATATTTCGGGTATACGTATATTCAAAATGTTGTAAATTAATTCCGACTAAACCATAAATAGAAGTTTGGTCAGTAATTTTGAAATCAACGCCAAAGTTTGGTTGAAGAAAAAATCCAGGAGCATCTCTAAGGTATTGGTTAGCATCAAATGTATATCCGATATTTAATGACAAAAAAGGAGATATTTTCGTGTCATTGCTTAAATTGGCCTTGATATTGCCATATATTGGTAAAAGAATGGCATCCGTTCTGTACTCAGTTGTATATCTGAGTGTAGATATATCAATACCATCTAATGAATTTGAATAACCTACGCCAACGCCTATTCCAGCATACAAAGTATTGTTAAACCTGTATCCATTTATAATGGATAAATGAATATTGTCATTATTATATTTTGCAACACCAACTGAGTAGCCGATTTCTATTGATTTCTCATAACCTTTGTTTTGAGCATTTATTGAAGGTATGGAAATAAAAGTTGAAAGCACAAAAAATAAAAGAATCCTTTTCATAAATAAATTTAAAAATTAATAATATAATTTGTTCTTTGAAATGTCTGTCTGATTGAAAAAATTAATAAGTTGCAATTTTAAAGGATAATTGTTTATGAATCTTTTAAAAAAATATCGCCTGCGGCTATAAAATCGTTGGGGTCTTCGTGATTGCTAACTTATCCACCGTTACAAAATTTGCAAGCGAGAATTGCACTTGGCATAACACTTAAACCCCAATATTTTATAATAGCTTGTTATGTGTTGTTTATTTTTAATCTTAAAGTTAACATAATTATTTTCTAATTGTTGCATAATAATCATTTATATTCTTAGCAGGATTATCCTTTTGCCAATCTTCGTATAATATTTCCGTTTTGTCAGAATCTACAGATTTTTGTTGGTATCCAGTAAAATCAGAATCCATATTTATCCCACTATTTGCATCTTTTCTAGTATTAAATTCTATCCTGACAAATAGTTTTATTAACTCGGCAAAGGCAAAAAATGGAACAGAAAATAATAATCCACTTGCAATTGATGAGATTATAAAATATAATCCTATTTTTTTCTCATCTCCGTATCCACCAAGTAATGATAATCCATAAATTAATCCAATTACCGAAAATACAATTATAACATTTCCTATCACTTTAAAGACTATAGAGATAGTTGAAAGTCCTGGATATTCATTTTTAAATCTGTCAGTATTCATATCAGTTTAGTTTATGTATTTATCAATTTTATCAAATTATCAATTGGTCTATCAAAACAATGGAGGGTGTCTGTAAATAACGCCCCGCTTGCAACCGCAGCAACGACGAACGTATGCTAAGCGCGTCAATGTTGATTTTGTTGTGGTTGCAAGCTCGTTATAAGCCGTTTTAATTCTCTTCATATTAATGATCTACCAGTTACTATTTGAAGATGCTGGTTTTTTAATGTACTCAAGATAACTATCAAAAATGCTTTGCAATTCACCTTTTAATTCTGTAAATATCTCATTACCAAGTCTGGCAGATAGGCTTTCATTTCCATCAAAATTATCAATTGGTGTAATAGTACCCCAAACGTGGCCGGCACAAGTATGAGAAGTCATTATAACATTATCGATTTGAATCCTAAATTTATTCTCCTTCATAAAGAATTTAACCGTGTATGAAAAACTGAAATTATGCAGGTTAAGTAAGTATATACAACTCTTTGATGAACCACCTTTGACTAAAATCATTCCACTTTCTTTGTCATCATTTTGAATAACATTTTTTGCTGATTTCCAGGACTCAGCAATAAACATCTTTGTATCAGAATAAATTTGCGATTTTGATTTATTCAATGAATCTATTTTCTCCCACTGAAAATTCGTTTGACTAACTGACACATTTATTACTAATAATGCTGGAAGGAGTAAGAGAAGTTTTTTCATTGTTAATTAGGTTTGGTTGCTAGTAGATTTTTAAATGGCTTATGACGGCTGAGGCTAAAAGCTGGCGAGTATTTCGGAGCACTTCGCTATCAACCTGCAATAAAGTTTATTAGTTGTAATACCTTTCATTTTAGCACTTCGGTCCCGCTTGATTTTAGCCTTTGTTGAACTAAATCCGCCTACGCGGATAGCTATTTAAAAGTACCCGATTCTTTATAAACTTCGAAATTATTCACCATAAAATTTCGGATTATGAGAAAGAAATCGGGTTTTACTATTGTTGAGCAGGCAATTGTGCTTG
>CANJNY010000007.1 GCA_947475715.1 Prolixibacteraceae bacterium | reverse complement strand
CCGGTAATGTAATTACATCAACAGATTACCTCCCTTTAGGATTTAAACCCTGGGATAAGAGCGGCAGGGAATCTTATTCCATGTCCTTCTATGCATCTCAGATTATTAACCAGAGGTTTCAGGGGGCGCTGTTTTTTGATCTTGTTATGCAACAGGGAAAACTTTCAACTCCTTATCACCGGATCTATTTTGCCGATAAGCCCAAATATTATATTGGAACTGCTTCTGATATTGCAAATTACACCTCGCCAACAAACAAAGGGGTTTATCAGCTGGCTGATGCCATTGAGACGTTACCCAATGTCCGTTTTAAACTTCCCTTAGGGGTCAGAATGAATTATTATCTCAATGAAACATTTGTTTTAAGAGGCTATTACAGATATTACATCGATACCTGGGGTTTAAATGCGCATACTGTTAATCTTGATTTACCGGTCAAACTTAGCCAGTCATTTACGTTGACTCCTTCGTACCGTTTTTATTCTCAAAATCAGGTTAAATATTTTGGTCCATATGAGTCACATGTTTCCACGGAGCAATATTTTACATCAGATTATGACCTTTCGAAGTTCAATGCGACCCAATATAGTATGGCTTTAAATTATACAGACATCTTTACGAAATTCAAACTCGGCTCACTTGGGCTAAAGAATATTAATCTTAGGTATAGTCATTATGATCGAACCGATGGATTAAATGCTGATATTTTTTCCCTGGGAGTTAAATTTGTCGGTGGTGAAAAATAATTGCAGGATAGTTCGTAGATGAAATATCCTGCAAGCATGTTTCCTGTTTTGGTTGGTTAATTTTCTACCCGTTTTTAATTAAGAGGGTCAGTGTATTGCTTCCATTCTCGTATTTATAACTGATATCCTGACATCTGGCCTGAATTATTCTGATGCCAATATCCTCATCCATGGTTTCATCCTGAAATGGATTATAGGGCTCGCCCGGATTTTCACAGGTTAAGGTTATTTCACCTGTTTTTTCAGAATAGGAGAGCCTAAGTTGCGTATCTTTTAAACTCTTTAACAGGATAAGGAGCTCCTCAACCAGATTTGAGGTAAATTCAGTTACCTGAGGCGTCACCATGTGCTTTTGGCAGAAGGATTGCATACCGGCTTGAATAGCATACAAGTCATAGTTTTCGGAAGCGATTTTGAAATCGAGACTACGAATGCGGTTTATGAATTCTTTAGTTTTCTCTTTTTGCGGATTTTCAAATATCTGCTCCGGTGTCCCCTCTTCATAAATGATCCCTTCGTCCATGTAATAAACCTTATTGGAGATATTTCGGGCAAATTCCATTTCGTGGGTAACAATAATCATGGTCATACCCTCTCGTGAAAGTCTTCGGATCACCGAAAGGACTTCACTTACCATGGTCGGATCCAAGGCCGAGGTGGGTTCGTCAAAGAGTAATATTTCGGGTTCCATGGCCATGCACCGTGCAATAGCTACGCGCTGTTTTTGCCCCCCGGAAAGCTCATCCGGAAAACTGTTTGCCTTCTCGGCCAGACCAACAAGTCTAAGGAGTTCCATCCCCTTTTCCTGAGCTTCAACTTTCTTCTTTCCCAACAATTTTATGGGGCCGATTGTGAGGTTTTCAAGTACAGAAAGGTGGGCATAGAGATTGAAAGACTGAAAAACCATTCCCATCCGCTGCCGTAATTTGGGGACATTGGTCGTTTTATCCAGTAGGGGTATGCCGTCGATGAACATTGAACCCCCTGTAGGAGTCTCCAAAAGGTTTAAACAACGAAGGAATGTACTTTTCCCGGTGCCGGAAGGGCCGATTACAGTGATGATATCCCCCTTTTTAATAGTGGCATTCACATTGCTTAATACGACTAATTCGCCGTAATGTTTTGATAAATTGTTGATTTGTATCATTTTGATAGTCCCTTTCCGACGCTTAGACGCCTTCTTTTTGGATCTACGTTAAATTCGATATAATCCAGAATTAACGTTAATCCCCATGCGATAAATATATAGATTACTGCGGCCATTATTAGCGGAAAAAATGCATCAAAAGTGCGGCTTCGGATGATATCACTTGCCTTAGTCAAATCTTCGACTGCAATATATCCCACAACGGAGGTCATTTTTATCAGTGAGATAAATTCCCCTTTATAGACTGGCAATACCTGCCTGATTGCCTGTGGCATAATGATATGCATAAATGACTGAACTTTAGTAAAGCCGGAAGCAATCCCTGCCTCATTTTGCCCTTTATCAATACTTCCAATCGAAGCGCGGAACATCTCTGAAACATAGGCTGCAAAGTTTATTCCAAAGGCGATTACGGCTACAAAAACAGGATTTATATTAACCGAGGCAAAGACGATATAGTAAATGATCATTAACAGGACTAAAACCGGTGTCCCTCTAATTAAGGAAATAAAAATACCTGAAAACGCATTGGAGAATTTATTCTTCGACATACGCAAATAACAAATCAATCCGCCAAGAAGTGTACCGACAATGGAGGCGAATAGGGAGATTATAATAGTAATCCACAACCCTTTGAGGATCATCTGATATCTATTTTCACGAATGAGGTTGTTATAGAAGCTGTTGGCTAGCTTTTTCAGGAATGATTCTGATGGAACAGCACCGGTCACTTTATTTCCGGCAATATCTTTAGAACCGCTTTCTCCTGCGGGGATTCCAGTTGCCACTTTATCTTTAAGGTTTAAAATCGTTGCTCCTGCAGAATAATAGGGATCTGAGAAATCAATTTGTTTTTTTCGCTCCTCAGTGATCATCATTGAAGCAGCGATAAGATCGATCTTGCCCGATACCAGTGAAGGCAACAAACTTCCAAAAGGGATATCTGTAAATACCAGTTTTTTACCCAGTGAGGCGGCATATCTTTGAGAAAGTTCCAAATCAAATCCTTTCCAGATATCTCCGGTTTTAGCAGCGAAAGGAAGTCCCCCATCACTTACGATACCAACATTTAAATTCCCGTTTGAATTCTGATTGGGAATTTCGGGTATTACACCGTCCGGAAGGTTCATCCACCTCTCAACCATCGCATCGTAGGTGCCATTCGATTTGATTGTTTTAAGGAATTTGTTGAACTCCGACCTCAGAAGGGTGTCCCGTTTCCTGAATCCTGCAGCAATATCACTGGTGAAAATATTCTCCTTTAAAATTCCAAAAGCCGGATTCTTGCTGAAGATCTCCTTTACTGAAGTATGATCTACAAATGCGGCATCTACTTTTCCTGCCTGCAGTGCAAGCAACATATCTGGCATCGTATTAAATGGATAAGTTTTAACCGACGGATAGGCTTTAGTCGCATAGGCATCATGTATGGAACCCATTAATACGCCAAGCTTTTTATCTTTTAAAAAGTCTGAAGCGTCAGGTGCACTATTGGGGGACAAAGGTTTTTCTGTGGACGATTTTTTTACAATGGCAGCCAGTCCGCCACTGTAATAACTTTTGGAAAAAAGGACCTTTTTGGCTCGTTCCTCAGTGATCGATATTCCGGCGCCAATCATTTCTACCTTTCCTGAAATTAATGCAGGGAGTAATGCCCCAAATTCCAGATTTACGATCACAAGCTCTTTTCCTAATTTCCGGGCGATATACGATGCAAATTCCACGTCAAAGCCGACGATGTTATGATTCTGATCTATAAATGAGATCGGTTCGGTTAATGCAGCTGTTCCAAACGTTAGAGTCCCGTTGATATTTTTGAAATTAATCACTGGCATGGGCTTTGGAGCTCCCTGATTCGGAAACCACCTCGCTGACATATCGGTATAGATTCCATTTGCCCTTATTTCATCCAGAACACCATCGATAGTTTCTTTTAGTTTTACGCTTTCTTTACTCACTGCAAAGCCATAATCATCGGGTAATAGCAGCTCCGGAAGAACTAAAAGATCCGTTGTTTTGGATGCAATATTTTGGAGAACGGGCAGGTCGTAGACTGCCGCATCCACTTTCCCGTTTTGAACAGCCAGCGCACAATCAGCAACGCTGTTGTAATAAACAAGTTTCGCATCAGGAAATCTTTTTAATACAAATTTATCGGCAGCCGTTCCTGTGGGAACTCCAAATTTCTTTCCCCCCTCCAGGGCTGAAAGGTTCGCAAACGTTGTAACCCGATCACTGCATGATTCCTGAAAAAGGAGGATTAGCAGAAAACTTAGAAGTGTTAATTTTTTCATATCGATTGGTTAAATAATGCGATGGACAAGAGTTTTTAGTGATCACGCAAAGTCCATCGCTATTAGTTTTTAAAACTACTGTATTTTTTTAAATCTTCAATTTTAATTTATTGTAATATGTTGTTTTTCGAATCTCGGATAAAGTCTGTTCTATAGCTTAATTGCAAATTTTTTTAATCTGGAATCGAGCATTTGCGAAGGGATAATTTGTTTAATGCATTCAGCAACAGCATTCATTAAGCCTTCGCGGACGTAATCGTTACGGACAACCAGGGAGATCTCACGGGTGGCCTCCGGACGCACGATCTTGCGAAGATTTAATTTTTGAGATTCGCTAAGCAAATCAGTATGTAATTCAGGAATAATGGTATAACCTCCGTTGAGGTCTACGATTTTCACAAGGGTATCAATACTTCCGGCTTCATAGGTCGAGGTGTATGATTTGTTTTCACACAAATTAAATACCTGATTTCTTAGACAGTGCCCCTCTTCCAATACCCAGAGATGTTCCCGCGGCATATCGTTGGTTGATATTTCCTCATTGGCATAAATCGTTTC
This sequence comes from Prolixibacteraceae bacterium, assembly GCA_947475715.1. Lineage (GTDB taxonomy): Bacteria > Bacteroidota > Bacteroidia > Bacteroidales > Prolixibacteraceae > JAAFHB01. The sequence goes on along the minus strand of CANJNY010000007.1, from coordinate 72,042 downwards.
ATTTGGCGAAATATAGGCAACAAATTTTTCATAAAAAAGAGGAACTTCCAAAATCTTAGGGTCATCAAGCGGTGTCGACAAAATGGCCATGTCAATCTCGGCCATATGCAATTTACTGATAATAGATTGCGTGTGAATTTCGCTTATTTTGAGCGATATTTCGGGATAGTTTTTACGAAATAGTGCGATAAATCGGGGCAATAAATAGGGTGCAACAGTAGGGATCAGTGCCAGTGAAAGTGAACCTGTTAACGATCCTTTTTGCGTTAATACATTCTCCCTGAGTTGCCGCACATTATAAAGGATCACCTGAGCCTGGCGGATGATAAGTATTCCAACCTCAGTAGGGATTATCGGATGCATTGTCCGGTCAAAAATCAGGCAATCAAGTTCTTCCTCCAATTTTTGAATCATTGCACTCAGGGTCGACTGTGTTATCCCGCATGATTCTGCTGCCCTTACAAAATGGCGGGTCTTGTCGAGTGCAATTAGGTATTCAAGTTGCTGAATATTCATGTTATCGTTTTTATCGATGCAAATATAGTATTTATCTGTTTGATAGATAACTTTAATGGGGATACATTTGCATCATCAAATTATAACAATCAGGTTTAACAAATTATTCACTCAAAAATTAATTAAGTATGTCACAAATTGGAAAAGAGATTGTAGCGTTTAAAGTTCAGGCTTTTGTAGACAATCAATTTAAAACAGTAACCAAAGATGAAGTATTGGGAAAGTGGTCGGTATTTTTCTTTTATCCGGCCGATTTCACATTTGTCTGCCCCACAGAGTTGGAAGATCTTGCAAACAGATACAGCGAATTTAAGGCAGCCAACACCGAAATTTACGCGGTATCGTGTGATACTCATTTCGTTCATAAAGCATGGCATGATACATCGGATACTATTAAGAAGATTAACTATCCGATGCTTGCTGACCCGACTGCGGTTTTAGCGCGTGGTTTTGATGTAATGATTGAGGAGGCTGGTCTTGCCGAACGGGGAACCTTTATTGTTAACCCTAAAGGTGAGATTATGGCCTATGAGGTTGTGGCCGGAAACGTTGGCCGGAATGCGGAGGAGCTTTTACGCCGTTTGCAGGCGCTTCAGTTTGTTGCCAGCCATCCTTCGGAAGTTTGTCCGGCCAAATGGAAACAAGGGGGAGAAACATTAAAACCCAGCATCGACCTGGTAGGTAAGATTTAATACAATTTTAATCATTTTAGCGGGGGAGGTATTATTTCGGTATCTCCCCGGTTTTTAAAATCTCAATCATGTTAGAACAATCATTAAAGGATCAAATAACTTCTCTGTTTGGGAGTTTAAAATCAAATTATACCTTTCAGGCAGAGATTACTCCGTTGCATCCAAATCGCGAAGAGCTAATCGGATTGCTTGAGGATGTTGCATCCTGTTCTGCCAAAGTTATTTGTCAGGTAGCAGATGGGGAAAATCTGAGTTTTAGAATTCTAAAAGATGGCTTACCAGTTTCGATTCTTTTTCGGGCTGTTCCAACCGGACATGAATTCAGCACTTTGCTACTTGCAATATTAAACCTTGATGGAACAGGAAAGAATCTTCCTGATGAGCATGTTGGCAATCGCATCAGGAATTTGAAAGGAAAGATTCAAATTCAAAGTTTTATTTCCCTTTCATGTACCAACTGTCCCGATGTTGTGCAGGCTCTGAATGTGATGTCGATCCTTAACGGTGATATTGCGCATGAAATTATCGATGGCTCTATTAATCAGCAGGAAGTTGAAGCACTGAATATTCAGGCAGTCCCTTCGGTGTATGCTAATGGCGAACTATTGCATGTTGGGCGTGTAACTTTGGGAGAGCTTTTGGTAAAATTGGAAGAGCAGTTTGGTACAAACTTTGATTCATCGACCACTGAAGTGAAGAAATATGATGTGATTGTGGCAGGAGGGGGCCCCTCGGGAATTTCGGCAGCTATTTATTCAGCCCGCAAAGGACTTAGGGTGGCCATTGTTGCCGACAATATTGGCGGTCAGCTTACTGAAACGGTAGGTATCGAAAATATGATTTCTGTACCACAGACCACCGGTAGTCAGCTAACGGCTAATCTAAAATTACATTTAAATGAATACCCGGTTGATTTGCTGATAAATCGTAAGATCGAACAGGTTGAGCTGGTTAATGGCGAAAAACAAATCAGTACGTCATTGGGTGAAATATTAAGTGCTCCTGCATTGATTATTGCGACCGGAGCGAGCTGGAGGCGCTTAAATATTCCCGGAGAAAGTAACTACATCGGTTCGGGAGTTGCATTTTGTGCCCATTGTGATGGCCCATTCTATAAAAACAAGAGGGTGGCTGTCGTTGGTGGCGGAAATTCGGGACTTGAAGCGGCAATTGACTTATCGGGTATTGCAACAGAAGTTACTGTTTTGGAATATATGACCGAATTAAAAGGGGATCAGATCTTACAGGATAAAATAAAGAGTTTGTCGAACGTGAACGTAATTACCGGGGTCGAAACTCTTAAAATTGATGGTGATGGTGCAAAAGTTACCGCATTGAATTACAAGCATCGCGATACCGGAAATAAAGCTCAGCTTGATCTGGATGGAATCTTTGTACAGATTGGATTAACGGCAAATAGTTCTGTCTTTAGCCCCCTGGTTGAAGTAAACAAGGCCGGTGAAATCATCATCGATGCCAACTGCCGCACCAATATCGCGGGTGTTTATGCAGCAGGAGATGTATCGGTTGTTCCGTTCAAGCAGATTATTATCGCGATGGGCGAGGGGACTAAGGCTGCATTATCTGCCTTTGAGGATCGGATGAAAGATAAGCTTAATTAATTAAATTAAAGTTAATTAAGGTTTATGTTTTGAAGTTGATTATTGGAATTGAGACCTAAACTTTTCTGTTTGAGCAGGAAACCAATTATTTTGATCAAATTGTACTATTTTTGCAAAATGGTGAAATTACATGATACTTCAGAGCAGAAAGAGCGGGTGGTAATTGTTGGTCTGATAACAGGCCGGCAGAATGAGAAACTAGCGAATGAATATCTTGATGAACTCGATTTTCTGGTTGACACCTCAGGTGCCGAAGTCTGGGAGCGGTTTATTCAGCGTCTGGATAACCCCAATACTGCTACTTTTGTGGGTACGGGAAAACTGAAGGAGATTGCTGATTATGTTAGGGTACATGCCATTGATGCCGTTATTTTTGATGATGAACTTACTCCAACACAAATAAGGAATATTGAACCGGCTCTTGAATGTAAAATTCTGGACCGGACTAATCTCATCCTCGATATCTTTGCCAGTCGGGCTCAGACTGCACATTCAAAGACGCAGGTAGAGCTGGCGCAATGTAAGTATATGCTTCCGCGACTAACCCGTTTATGGACTCACCTCGAACGGCAGCAGGGTGGTATAGGAACACGCGGACCGGGTGAATCACAGATTGAAACTGACAAGCGAATTATTCTGGATCGGATCTCATTTCTGAAGGCTAAGCTCGAGGTAATTGATAGCCAGATGAGTACTCAGCGACGCAACCGCGGAAAGATGGTGCGTGTGGCTCTGGTGGGTTATACCAATGTAGGTAAATCGACCATTCTTAACCTGATCAGCAAATCGGATGTATTTGCTGAAAATAAGTTGTTTGCTACGCTCGACACCACTGTCCGTAAGGTTGTTATTGGAAATCTTCCTTTTCTGCTTACCGATACCGTTGGATTTATCCGTAAGCTACCTCACCATCTTGTGGAGTCTTTCAAATCAACCCTTGACGAAACACGTGAAGCGGATCTGTTGATTCATGTGGTCGATATTTCACATCCCGGTTTTGAATCCCAGGTTGAGGTCGTGAATAAAACTCTTGCCGAGCTGGGTGCTGCCGATAAGCCGATGATCTACCTGTTCAATAAAATTGATGCATTTACCTATGTCGAAAAGGAGGAAGACGATCTTTTGCCCTCAACCAAGGATAATATGACCCTTGAAGACTGGAAACATTCATGGATGGGTAATCATGAAAATGTCTCACTTTTTATCTCTGCCACACAGAAGACCAATATTGAAGAGTTTAAGAAAGTAATTTATGATGAGGTTAAGATTATTCATACCAAGCGGTTTCCTTTTAATGATTTTCTCTACCAGGTTTTTGATGAGGAGTAGGTAATTCGGCAATTCGGTGATTTGACAATTCGACAATTAGGTAGTTAAACCGATAATGGTTTGGATTGGTTTTGCCTTTTGACTTTAATTTCTCAATTTCCTCCTCATATCGGCCTATAAATTTTGCAATATCAGAAGTTGAAAATCCGAGGGATTTGAGATTTTTGGCAACTGCATTTCAACGATAAACTGTTCTCCTTTTTCGTCAAATCACCTTACATCTCATTTTTAGGTTCAAGATAACGCATAGATTACAATTTCAATTATACAATAAAAGCTGCCCAAAGAGGCAGCTTTTTATCTGATATTTTGAAAAATACTCAATGATTTATTTTACAATACCTTCTTTAACAAGATATTCTGCTATTTGGACGGCATTTAATGCTGCCCCTTTTTTGATCTGGTCAGAAACAGTCCAGAAAGCTAATCCATTGGGATTGGAGATATCTTTACGAATCCTTCCAACAAATACTTCATCCCGGCCGGCAAGGTGCAGCGGCATTGGGTACTCTTTCTTTGCAGGGTTGTCAATTACAATGATCCCCTGCGCATTATGAAAAGCCGATTTAGCCTCTTCCAGTGAGATCTCATTTTCAGTTTCAACCCAGACGGCCTCCGAATGTGCACGAAGAACCGGTACGCGAACTGCGGTGGCACTTACCATAATATCTGAGTGCATAATCTTCCGGGTTTCATGGAACATCTTCATCTCCTCCTTGGTGTAATCATTATCGGTAAATACATCGATATGAGGAATCAGGTTTTGAACCAGCTGATAGGCAAATTTTGAAACGGTGGGTTCTTCACCAGCAGCAACCTGTACTGTTTGATTTTCAAGCTCATCCATTCCTGATGCCCCTGCACCACTGGCACTCTGATACGTGGCAATATGAACTTTCAGGATATGTGAAATATCTTCAATCGGTTTTAAGGCAACAACCAGCTGAATGGTTGTACAGTTTGGATTGGCAATAATTTTGCGCGGCATATTCTTAGCGTCTGAAGCATTCACTTCAGGTACAACAAGTGGGATATCATTTTCCATCCGGAAGGCACTGCTGTTGTCGATCATGATTGTTCCGAACTTTGTGATCGTGTCGGCAAAATCTTTTGAAATACCTGCACCTGCCGATACCAGGGCAATGTCGATCCCATTGAAGTCGTCGTTGTGTTGTAATTCTTTGACAATTAATTTCTTGCCTTTGAAAGTGTATTCTTTTCCTGTACTCCGTGCTGATCCAAAGATCACCAGTTCATCAAGCGGAAAATTTCGCTCATCCAACACACGCAGGAATTCCTGTCCTACCGCTCCGCTAACACCAACAATTGCTACTTTCATAATTAACTATTTTAAAGGACTTAAATTCTTCCCTCATACAACTCAAAATTATCAAAAAAAAACAGATCTTCTTCGGTGAGTCTTGCTGATTGAGGATAAATTTCTGCTCCAATTTGATTAACTTTATGCAAACAAATTTCATCAGGCATATTTTCTGAGGTTTGACTTTGCAAAAATATTCATTATTCTTAATATTTAACGAAAAATGGATAAAAATATTTACGGATTTATATTTTACCTGCTCTTTTTTACCTTATATGAAAGCTCAGCTAAATTTATGTTTAGTAGAATTCCTGCAGAGACTAAATTCGACCAATATAAAGAGTCACCAAAGTCTCAGGAATTACACTTTGGAGATTTGGTTTTTAATGAAGTGATGGCAGACCCCTACCCGGTAATCAAATTGCCTAATGAAGAGTATATTGAGTTAACGAATGTCTCAGGATTGGATATCAATCTTGAAAATTGGGTTCTTGATGTAAATGGAAGGCAAAAGATACTCAAGGATCACCAAATTAAAGCTGACAGTCTGATAATCCTTTGCGGGACTGGTGGTAATTCGCTGTTTGCCGGCTATGGCCCCAGTTTGGAGATCCCGGGATTATCGTTACCAAACGCCGGATTCGTCGTAAAACTCTATTCCCCTTTGAAGATTTTAATCGATTCGTTAAGCTATGAGCCGGGGATGCTTCGTGAAGGATTTTCGGATGGAGGATACTCACTCGAACGAATCGATCCGCATCGGATTTGCGGGGCCGGATCTAACTGGGAAACTTCAATTTCTGAAAGTGGCGGTACGCCGGGATCAGTAAACTCGGTTTTTGCCAGCAATCGGGATAACTCACCGCCTTCAATTATTTCGGCAAACGGCATAAGCCCTGAATTACTTGAAATAGTCGTTTCCGAGATGCCTGATCGCCTTTCAATCTCAGGGTCTGTTTTCTCCTTTTCCCCATCCCTTCCCCCTTTTGACAGCATCCGTTTTGAACAAAAATCTAAAAAGTATTCTGTTTATTTCCCGAAAGGGGCAATGGGGAATGGGGTTTATTATGATTTGCTAATTAGTAGATTATCCGATGAGTGCGGAAATGTAATGGTTGACAGGCATTACCAATTCTGGTATTATTTACCTAAACCTGGGGACTTATTGATTAACGAAATCCTTTTCAATCCTTTTGAGGGAGGTGTTGATTTCGTGGAAATCTTTAATCAGTCGGGGCACACTATAAATCTGGACGAGCTCTTTCTTGCATCCCTTGATGCCACGCAAAAAATAAAATCGCTCTATCCTTTATCAGTGAGCCGCGAACTCTTTTCTAATTCGCAATATGGCGCATTTACCGCTGATCCGGCCACCTTATTGTCAAATTATAATTCAAAATGTCCGGATTGTATTTATGGTATGATAAAGTTTCCCCCATATAATCTTGACGAGGGTTGGGTCGTTCTCGTTAACAAGGAGTTGTCGGTAATTGACCAGTTTCATTATTTTGAGAGTATGCATAACCCTTTGCTTTCGGATGTCAAAGGGATATCCCTGGAGCGGAGAAGTTTTATTAAGCCGACTCAGGATCCTTTTAACTGGTGCTCAGCTGCTGCCACAGTCGGATTTGCAACCCCCGGTTACCGGAATTCAGCTGTTGAACTTCCGGTTCGGAAAAAACCCAACGTACAGATTGAACCGAAGATTTTTTCGCCTAACGATGATGGACTGAACGATAAGTTAGTTATTAAACTTTTTCAGGATGAACCCGGCAGGATTGCCAATATTCGCATTTATAATGAATCTGGAATTGAAATCAGGCGTTTGGCAAATAATCTTTTGCTTGGATCTGAGGATATTATTGAATGGGACGGGACCAGGGATAACCATCAAAAGGCACTGCTGGGAATCTACATTATTCAGGTGGAAATTTTCGGTTTAAACAGCGGTTCTGATCATTTTAAGGGGGCCTGTGTCCTGACAGACCGATTGGAATAGGTTTTTTCAGGGTGAAGCTGTCGGCTAATTTACGCTGATAAGCAACATCTTTTTTAAATATTCTGATGCACCGTTGTTTTACGGTTTAAATGTGTTGAGAACAAAAAAAGTCGTTGTTAAACAACTATTGATTGAATTATTCCTTAAATTTAATGTGTTGAATTCATTTTAATGTATAAGAGCTCTCGAATTTTATGAAAATGAAAATTCAAAAATCGGCAGAGGATGAATTTCCTGGTTCAGTCGGGAAAACGCAAAATGAGTTATTCGATTCTGAGAATATACACACAATGCTATTCTCGGTGGTTAAAGATGCTCTTTTTTTAATTGATAATGAGAATTTTGCAATAATGGAGGCCAATGACGCCGCATGTTTACTCTATGGTTATTCAAAGGAAGAGATTCTGAAATTAAAAAACTATGAATTGTCCGCTGAACCTGAAGAGACCAAACGGATGAGGGAGGAGCTTAAGGAGCGGGTTGAACAACGCCTTCATAAAAGAAAAGACGGAACAATATTTCCGGTTGATATTTCATCTTCCGTCTTTAATTTAAAGGGGAGAAAGATACTTTGTGCAGCGGTGCGTGATATTACCCGTAGAAAAGAATTTGAAAATCTTATACTTTCCAGGATCCATCTTCTTGAGTTTTCCGAGACCCATTCCGTTGATGATTTATTGGAAGAAACTCTTAACGAGGGAGAAAAATTAACCAGGAGTCAAATTGCATTTTACCACTTTGTCGATCCTGACCAAAAAACTGTTAAGCTGCAAAATTGGTCTACCCGAACTAAACTTGAACATTGTACAGCCCTTGCCAAGGGGATGTCATATGATACGACTTTGGCCGGGGTGTGGTGCGATTGTCTTCGGGAACGGAAGGCATTGATTCATAATGACTATGCTTCTTTAACTCATAAAAAGGGGTTTCCACCCGGCCATGCAAATGTTTTTCGTGAAATGGTCATCCCTGTTTTTCGGGCAGGTAATATTGTGGCTTTGATGGGAGTGGGAAACAAACCATCCGATTATGACGGGAAAGACATCGAAATAGTCACGCTGCTTGCAGATCTGGCATGGGATATTGCCGGACGAAAACAGGCAGAGGAGGTGTTAAAACTGAGTGAAGCAAGGTTTAAAACCATGTTCAATGAATCCCCTTTTGGAATTGCATTGATAGACTCCCTTTCAGGTCAGGTTTATTCTGTGAATCCGATGTTTGCTAAAATTGCCGGACGGAAAATGGAGGAGATGGCGTTTATCGATTGGATGAGCATTACTCATCCGGATGATATTCAGAAAGACCTGGATCATATGGCTTTACTTAATGCCGGATTATTGTCAGGGTATCAGATGGAAAAAAGGTACCTCCACCCCGATGGCACACCGGTATGGATCAATATGACTATTGCACCTTTTCGTTTTGAGGATAAAGCACATCCACGGCATCTGTGCATGATCGAAGATATCACGAACCGCAAAATAATAGAGCAGGAAATACAAATCAGAAATGAAGAACTTTTAAAATTAAACATTGAAAAGGACAAGTTCTTTTCAATTGTAGCACACGATCTCCGTGGTCCTTTCAGCGGTTTACTCGGTTTAACTGAGGTTTTAGCCGACCGGTTATCCAATATCACTGCTGATGAGATTCAACAGATGGCATTTTTAATGAGACAATCGGCAACCAATCTCTTTAATTTACTGGGAAATCTTTTGGAATGGTCACGAATGCAAAGGGGGCTGCTTCCGTTTAAACCGGTTTCCTTTCGCTTGGTAACCAAAATATCTGAAAGCCTGCTGCTGGTTTTGAACATGGCAGAAAAAAAGCGTATTTCAATTAAGTATGATTTTTCGGATGACCTGATCGTTTTTGCCGATGAGAATATGTTTGATGGTATCATGCGCAATTTAGTTTCAAATGCAGTAAAATTTAGCCATGCAGGAGAAGATATCACTGTCAAAGCAATATTAGTTCCGGATAAATGGCTTGAGATTTCGATAATTGACCATGGGATCGGAATGGACAAGGGGATTATGGATAGTCTATTTCGTATTGATGTGAAATCAAACCGCCTCGGCACAGAGGGGGAATATAGTACCGGACTGGGATTGATCCTGTGCAAGGATTTTATCGAAAAGCACGGAGGTGAATTAACTGTTCAAAGCCAAATCGGGAAGGGAAGCATTTTCAGTTTCACATTACCCTTGGAATCAAAAAATCGAATAGTTAATTAATCCAATGTTTCTCTCCCTTAATCATGCGAATTTTACCATTAATATCCCTTTTTGTAACGATGTTCGTAAACCCTTTGGACTGCAATAATTCTGCGGATTGAGTTCCGTATTTCTCATTGATTTCAAAGTAAATAAATCCGCCAGTTTTTAAATGCTTGGCAGCCAGGTCGGTAATCCTATTGTAAAAAATTAATGGTTCATTGTCAGGGACAAAGAGTGCCAGATGTGGCTCATATTGGGTTACATTTTTATCCATAAAAGATTGTTCTGAAGTTGGAATGTAGGGGGGATTACTTACAATAATATCAAATTTGGAATCGACAAACTGATTAATCGGTTTTAAGATGTCAACACAGTGAAAATTAACAGTTACCTCATTGATTTGAGCGTTTTCTTGAGCAACCTTCAGGGCTTCCATTGAGATATCCCACCCTTGGGCAGCAGACCCGGGAATATTTTTGGCTAAAGCTATTGGAATGCAACCGCTGCCGGTTCCAATATCCAGTATCTTAGGGGTTATTTCCATGTTTGCTTTAATTATCCAGTCAACCAGTTCTTCTGTCTCCTGACGGGGAATCAGAACTGCAGGGGTTACTTTGAGATGTAAACTATAAAATTGGGTCTCACCTAAAATGTACTGTATTGGCTCAAAATGGCACAGGCGGTTTACAATCTCTTTAATTTGAGCTAAATTTGCCTCCGAAATGGTTTCGTGCTGATTTAGGTGAATCTGAATCCGGGTAACTCCAAGTACCTTTTCGAAGATCAGCCTGCTCAAACTTTCGATCTCCTGTTTGGGATAGATCGGGGAGAGTTGGTCAAAGATTATTTTTTTTGCAACCTGCATTTTTTTTACAAAGATAAACAAAGCGGATGATGGGACGGCAGTTTGATGTGGATGAAAAATTTATGATGCGTGCTATTGAACTCGCCCGTTTAGGAATGGGATCAGTTTCCCCTAATCCCATGGTTGGGTGCGTAATTGTTTATAATGGTGTTGTTATTGGCGAAGGTTATCATGCAGAATATGGGAAGGCACACGCTGAGGTAAATGCTGTTAACCGGGTCAAAAATCAGGAATTATTGAGTGAATCGACCATTTATGTCACCCTTGAGCCGTGCTCCCATCACGGCAAAACTCCACCCTGTGCCGATCTTATTCTTCATCATCGCATTCCTAGAGTCGTTGTTGGCACTTTTGATCCTTTTGCCCAGGTGGCGGGCAAGGGGATCCGCAAACTTCGGGATGGAGGTTGCCAGGTAATTGAAGGCTGTTGTGAAGAGAAATGTATTGAATTAAATCGGCGGTTTTTTACCTTCCATGAAAAAAGAAGACCTTTCATTATTTTGAAATGGGCGCAAACGGCCGATGGATTTATCGATATCGACCGTTCTGCCGAACATTACGGTCAGCCAACATGGATTACCAACGACTTGTCGAGAATTGCCGTTCACAAAATGCGCACCGATGAATCGGCTATTCTGGTAGGGACCAATACCGCGAAGAAAGATAATCCATCGCTGACGGTTCGCGATTGGAGCGGCAAGCACCCCTTAAGACTTGTAATTGACAGAGAAGGTAAACTTCCTGATTGGTTGACTCTATTCGATCAGGGTGAGCCCACCATCGTTTATACCTCCAGGGAGATGCCCAACTCCCCGAACCTGGAATATAAGAGAGTCGTATTTGATGGGAGTGAGATCAATCAGATACTTTCAGATTTGTATTTACGAGGTATTCTATCCCTTATTGTCGAAGGGGGGCAAAAACTGCTCGAATCTTTTATCAAAAGTAGTATCTGGGATGAAGCGCGGGTTTTTACCGGGAAAAATGTTTTTCACCATGGGGTAAAAGCTCCTGTGTTTGACGGAAACCTTATAAGGTCGGATGAATTGGACGATAGCTGGATGTTTTTGTTCCGCAGAGAATAAAACAGTCAATATTCTCCATCCGCAAACAATTAGCTTCCATAGTTTACAAAGATGCACCACAATGTAGTTCTATGGGAGCCAAGTAATAGTAAATATCAAATCAGTGTATCATTTCCTGATGGTTATCTTTTAACGGTTGTTTTACAAGCGTTATTTTATTATTCTCATTTTCATGATAACCCTGATCGTAGCAATAATAGTTGACCCGATTGGATCTGGAAGTACTGGTACATGTGAAATAATCAAAACGATACCCTTTTCTCTGTAAATCGATTTTGGAAGTAGTATACTTACCCTCTGATTGTAGCGATGAGAGGATAAAATAGTTCTTTTTAAGAATGCGATTAACGGCGTTAATAACATTGTGTGTGTCAAGGTATTGCCTGTTATTATATGCACTCCGGCATTGGTCACTGCAAAATTTCTGGTCTGCACGACCTCTAAGCTGCTCATAGCATTCGAGACATTTACGATTTTCCATAATTTGTTTATTTGAGAGGATTACATAATATAATATTTTTCAGAAATAGTTCCATCACGTTGATTTATACTTTCATTTGAAAATACATTAATTTTAAGCGGCCACTTAATTCCCCCGATCCATCTGGGAAACCCCCTTCGTCAGCTGACAGCTCATCTTCTTTGGCAGGAAACTGTTGATGAATGTTTCATTTCACTAATATACAGAAAAAAACGATAGGGTGTTTAAATTATTATCCGTTTTTAACCGATAATAAACGATTAGAATCGGAAGTAACCGTTTATTATCCGAATCAAGCCGTAGGTGTGATGTAATTTTAGGCTGTTAAAGTTTTCAAATTATAAAATTACGATGAAACCTGCACTGTCAGAAATCTCCATCCGCGATGGAAGTCTAATAATGGCTATACGTACAGGTGATGAAAAAGCATATGTACAACTAAAGAAATGTTATGCCGGAGCAATTTATTTCATGATTCTCCGAATGGTAAATATTAAAACAGTTGCAAAAGACCTTACCGATGAGTCATTCGAAAAGGCATTTCTTAACCTTCACCAATACCATTTGCAATATCCCTTCAGTGCATGGCTGTTCAGTATTGCACATAACCATGCTGTCGATCATTTACGCCGAAAAAAGATCACGGACAGTTTTCAGATAGATTTGGCTGGAGACATCCGAAATCCGGTAAATGATTTTAAAAAAATACTGGACAGGTCATCGCTGGACAATCCCGAGGAACTATTAATCAGGAAGGATAATGCAGCGCTTATTCGTAAACTAGTTTCCAACCTGGAGCCGCAATATCGGATTGTACTGGAGATGCACTATTTTGAGCAATATAGTTACTCAGAGATGGCATCTAAACTGAAAATGCCAATTGGAGCCATTAAGGTTAAATTATTCCGGTCACGCAAATTACTTTATCGAATTTTGAATAAGAGTGAAATAGGGAGCTGCTAAGCTTATATTGAAGGTGGTATGCAAATAATATCAAAATATTACCCCGGGTTATCTCGCGAGCAGATTATTCGATTAGAGAAACTAGATTCCATTTATCCTGGTTTGAATAAAATATTTAAAATCTTTCCCAGAAGAGAGATGTATTCTTTTTGCGAAGAACATATTCTGCATTCAATGTCAATATCGAAATTGGTGAATTTCAAACCGGGCAGTAAAATCCTTGATGTAGGAACAGGGGGTGGCTTTCCGGGGATTCCGCTGGCCATTCTGTTTCCATCCTGTTCTTTCACACTGGTCGATTCGATGCAGAAACGAATTCAGGCTGTAAAATCCATTATACAGACACTCGATCTGAAAAATGCTACAGCTACCCGTGTTAAGATAGAAGATGATTTTGAACAATATGATTTTGTGATTTCCAGAGCAGTGGCAGCATTTCCAGCTCTTGTTAATATGGTGATGAAGAATATCTCCTGCAACTCTAAAAATTCACGACCAAACGGTCTTATATACCTTAAAAGTGGGAGTTTCGATGATGAAATCATCGATTTTAAAAAAGATATAGAGGTTTTCGAAATCTCCCGATTCTTTAATGAACGATCCTTTCAGTCCAAGAAGGTGATCTATATGCCCGTACAAAATTTTTTATTTCGGGATCCCGAAGGATTCTGCTAAAAATAATTATTGTTAAATTGTTATTTTCGTAACCCAATATTTCTTGCAAGCGACTGAAAATTTTCATTGTAACGGTGATCTCCGGGGAGTAATACCACTGTGATGTTCTTCCTGATTATTAAGGTTTTTTTGAGGACCTTCTCTTCATCTTTTCCAAAGGTGCAAATTACCGGTAATTCAATCTGATCAACTTCCGGTTTCACCTTGTAACGACAATTTAAATTCTCTGTCTTGCCCACCAGATCGCTGAGGCGTATCACAAAATCGGTACTTGCCGAGGGGGAGATCAGGGCAATGTGTTTAATTTTATTTTTCAGTTCCGAAGAGAGCCGACCCGGGAGAAAACTCACTACATCAGCACCAAACGAATACCCGATAATAATCAGGGCTGATTTGTTCCACAATTTGAGATAATTCGTTGCAAGTTGTTCGATATCCCTTGCAAATATCTCTGGTGATTTCCCGCTCCAGAAATATTTCCTGCTGTTGAGCGCGACCACTCCATAGCCAAGTTGTTCAATCTGATGTACCATTTGTCTGTTAAAACTATTCCAGCCCCCGTCGCCGGTTATGTAAATGATCAGTTTATCCTGTGAGCCGTGCGAAATTGAGGATTCCACCGGAAGGTCCGGCAACGAAACGGTTTCCTGAGCCATTAGTGGTTGCAGATTAAAAATCAGCCCGGTTAAGCAAATAATCAGGATTCGGATCATAAATATTGTATCGTTAAAAAGTTTTTTAATTTTATAAATATTTAGTTATATGACATTGGTTTTACGATGACCTATCAATTTTAAAGACATTATCCGGCGATCAGCAAAGATAATATTCCGTTTTCTTTAAGCGAAGAAATGTAGCTGGTTTTACCGGGGGTTTAAAATCTGAAATTTATTTGAACTATTGTCCAATTCGGGTGTTAACCCTTTATAACCATTAAAATTTTGTAAATTATGAAACTTAAAATTGGCATATTATTTTTAACTGTTTTCACGATGATTGCCGTTAACTCTGGTTTTGGTGGACCGTCAGCATTGTCCAAAATAAAGGAAGACAAAGTGACCTATACGGTGGGAAATAATACATTCAATGGGGTTATTGTTTATGATGAGAATCTGAAAGGAAAACGACCTGCAATTTTGGTTGTCCACGAATGGTGGGGTTTTGATGAATATTCTGTTAAGCGTGCAAGACAACTGGCTGAGCTGGGTTATATCGCTATGGCAGTTGACATGTATGGTGCAGGTAAACTCGCCACTAATCCGACAGAAGCAAAAGAACTTGCAACGCCGTTCTATAAAGATCCCAGTCTTGGTAAAGTAAACCTGGATGCTGCCCTTGCAAAACTTAAAAGTTACGGGCAGTGCAATGCGCATGAAGTATTTGCAATCGGTTATTGTTTTGGTGGTTCAGTGGTGCTGAATTCTGCAAAGTTAGGTGCCGATCTGCTTGGCGTTGTCAGTTTTCACGGAGGGCTTGCCGGTGTGCCAGCCAATAAAGCACTGTTGAAGGCAAAAATATTGGTTTGTCATGGCATTAACGATAAGTTTGTTTCTGAAAGTGATATTTCCGGTTTTAAACAGCAGCTCGATTCGATTGGGGCGAGTTATAAATTCATTGTCTATTCAAATGCCACACATGCTTTTACCAACCCGGGATCAACAGCAACAGGTAAAAAGTTTAACTTGCCCATTGAATACAATCAAAAGGCGGATGAAGATTCATGGAATGATATGAAGATGTTTTTTGCTAAAGTATTGAAGAAATAGCGGGAATTATTCGTTTGAGGCCAAATAAACGAATTATGTAATTGAAGTTTTAACCTGCAGCTGACAATCCGCAAAGGATATCTGCTGCCGGTTAAAGGCTTTAAGAGGATGATCTTTAAATCAGGCCGAAATGTATTATTTCCAGAATAGCTATTTGTCTGCAGCCAGCAACTTATTTTTCAGAGCAATGCTGACAATTATATCCTTAGTTCAATTTCGCTCCGATTATTTATCCTACTTTTGTGCCTCAAATTTATTGGAATGAAACAAAAAAAAGGGATCGTCTATCTTGCATTGTTTTTTGCCATGGTTTTCTGGGCCTTGTCGTTTGTCTGGATTAAACAGGCGTACCTTTCGTATGGACCTTTGACTACCGTTTTCTTTCGGCTTATTATAGCTACTGTTCTCATGGTTGGTTACGGATGGATAAGCAGTAATTTGTTGGCTATTGAGAAAAAAGACTACCGTGCCTTTATATTACTGGCTTTTTTTGAACCTTTCCTCTATTTTATTGGTGAAAGTTTTGGATTAAAATATATCTCCAGTACGATGGGGGCGATTATTATATCGACTATTCCTCTTTTCTCACCATTGGCTGCTTCCCGGTTTCATGGGGAACAACTTTCAATGAGAACTTTTTTAGGAATTATCCTCTCGTTTATTGGGGTCGCAATAGTTGTCTTTGATGATTCGGTGAATTTTATTATCTCCCCTCTGGGAATTGCCCTCGAATTTCTTGCCGTATTTGCCGCTATTTCATATACCGTTGTTTTAAAAGATCTATCAATTAAATATAATGCCACTACAATTATAACGTGGCAGAATCTGATCGGAATTTTTTTCTTTTTTCCCCTTTGGCTTATTTTTGAAAGTAAAACCCTGTTTAATACCCCTTTTGACCTTCAGGCATTTTTTGCTATCGGAGAGCTGGCCCTTTTTGCATCCTGTTTTGCCTTTATACTTTATACCTTTAGTCTGAAAAGATTAGGGATGAACAATGCCAACATATTTATCAACATCATTCCTGTATTGACTGCCATTTTTGCATGGTATTTACTTGGTGAACCTTTGACTTTTAGAAAATTAGCGGGAATTGCTGTTGTAATTACCGGTCTTTTCATTGCACAGCTAAAAATGAAAAAATTTATATCCAGATTAGTTTCAATTCAACAAGATGGAGGCAGATAATAAAAACGTAAAAGCGCTTGCACAGCAGAACCAGGAGGAGACTACCGTTTTTTTTAATAGATTAAAACGGAAGAAACCCAAACAACTTGATGATATCACCCACCGTTTACACGACAAGGTTTCGGACAATTTTAATTGTCTTTCATGTGCAAATTGCTGTAAAACAATTAGTCCAATAGTCACCGTCAAGGATATTGAACGTATTGCCCACAAGCAGAAGATGAAAGAGGTTGATTTTATAGCAAATTATCTTCATCTGGATGAGGATAATTTCTATGTTTTTAACCAAACTCCGTGCCCATTCCTTGGGGCTGATAATTATTGTATGATTTATGAATACCGCCCCAAGGCATGTCGTGAATATCCACACACCGACCGTCGAAGGTTCTATCAGCTGCTTGACCTCACCATGAAAAACAGGGAGCTTTGTCCAATTGTTTATGAGGTGGTTGAACGACTAAAAAAAGAGGATCTTTAGTGTTTCAGATCAGGATTACATCAACGGAATAAAAATTCTAAAATGCAAAATGCAAGAGGCAAAAATCAGTTACTGCAAGTTGTTGAAAATTAATCTGGTTATTTTTCTGGTGTTACAGTTTATTGGAAACTCCGTTTTTGGTCAGATCGGAGGAAGCGGAACTTATAAATTTCTCGATCTTACCAACTCCGCCAAAATAGCCTCGTTGGGAGGAACTCAGATCGCACTTACAGATAAAGACATAACACTTCCTTTTTACAATCCTTCATTGCTTACTGACTCGATGCGAAATCAAATCGCAGTTAATTACGTGAGTTATATCTCGGGTATTGGAGTTGGATATGCTGCTTTTGCTCCGAACCTTATGGGGCGAAACACCTTTGCAGCCGGAATCCATTTTGTCAATTACGGATCATTCGATGGAGCCTCCGAAACGGGACAGTTAACAGGAACATTTAAGGCTGCAGAATATGCGATAAACCTGTTTTATTCAAGGGAAATACTCACTCGGCTAAGAATCGGTGTAAATGTTAAGCCAATCATTTCATCATTCGAGAGTTATCACTCCTACGGTATTGCGGCTGATCTGGGAATTAGTTATACATCAAAAAGTCATCATACATCTGTTACATGGGTTGGCCGAAATATGGGAAGTCAGATCACAACCTATTATCCAAACGGAATAAGGGAGAATCTTCCCTGGAATATGCAGCTTGGATTCTCGAGGCGTTTGACTAATTCGCCGGTTAACTTTCTGGTCACTTTCGATCATCTGAACAAGTGGAATCTAGCCTATAACGATCTGTTAAGCGCCCCGCTGCCTGATACTGTTACTTCCGAGAATTTCACCTCGATGCTTATGCGTCATCTTATTTTAGGTATTGAATTTTCACCTGAACAACATGTAACTTTGCGTTTGGGATATAATTACCAGCGACGCAAGGAACTTTCAGTCGAAAGCCGACCAGGATTGGTTGGTTATTCTGCCGGGTTGGGTGTTAAAATAGGAAAGTTTAACATCAATTACGGCTTAGCCAGTTTTCATCTGGCCGCAACAGTCCATTACTTATCTTTGACCACAACCCTTTCGGAGTTTGTTCATTAAGATTATCTTTGCCCCGAAATAAAATCTATGATGGATCCACTTATCAGTAAAATAGTTATTGCAATCGATGGTCACTCCTCCTGTGGAAAGAGCACTGTTGCCAGAGAGCTTGCCCGAAAACTGAACTATATTTTTATCGATAGTGGTGCGATGTATCGTGCGGTCACCCTCTATGCACTTCGAAATCATATCGTTGAAAACGGAATTGTAGATCGTGAAAAATTAAAGGCAGATCTTTCAAAAATCAAAGTTTATTTCAGAATGAATTCACAAACCCAGCATAATGACATCTGGCTTAATGGCGAAAATATTGAAGACGAAATTCGCCTGCTTGAGGTTTCTCAAAATGTTAGCCCTGTGGCTGCAGTTGCTGAAGTTCGCCAGTTACTTGTGACGCTTCAGCATGAGATGGGAATTGAAAAAGGAATTGTGATGGATGGGAGGGATATCGGAACTGTCGTATTTCCGGAAGCCGAGCTGAAAATATTTATGACAGCCCTGCCCGATGTGAGAGCTCAGCGCCGTTTTGATGAGCTAACAGCTAAAGGTGAAACGGTAAGTTATGAGCAGATCAGAGCAAATATCGTGGAACGTGACCGGTATGACGAAACACGGGATGAGAGCCCCTTACGCAGGGCAACAGATGCTGTTTTGCTCGACAACAGCTATATGACCAGGGAAGAACAATTGGACTGGGTGATGAATCTGATTCCAAAAATCTGAATTAAGAAGGGATGATAATAGCCATCGATAAAAACTCGGGATTCTGTTTTGGTGTTGATGCAGCTGTGCGAAAAGCGGAAGAGCTCCTTGATCAACAAAATAAACTTTATTGTCTGGGGGATATTGTTCATAATGAAGAGGAAGTTAACCGGCTGTCAAAAATGGGGTTGATCACCATTGACCATGCCGTTTTCTTTACCATGAAAGATGCTACTGTTTTGTTAAGGGCACATGGTGAACCTCCTTCAACATATGCCTATGCGCGTCTGAATAATATTCAACTCATCGATGCAACCTGCCCGATCGTTTTAAAACTGCAGCAGCGCATTCGACAGGGATATCATTCCTCGAGGTTACAATCCGGGCAGGTAATCATTTATGGAAAGAGGGGACATGCAGAAGTCAATGGCCTTGTGGGGCAGACTGATGGTAATGCAATTGTTATTGAAGATATTACAGAGATTGGCAATATCGATTTTACGCGTCCGATTGAGCTTTTTGCGCAAACCACCAAAGACCTGGAGGGGTTTCATAAATTAGCCGGGCAGTTAAAGATTAATGCAGTCCATGCGCCTGTTAAGATTAATGACACCATTTGTCGACAGGTTTCGAACAGGATTCCAGTAATTAAAGAGTTTGCCAGTCGATATTCTCTGATTATTTTTGTTAGCGGGCATAAAAGCTCAAATGGTAAGATGCTTTTCGAAATTTGCCAATCCGTAAATCCGAACACTAAATTTGTCTCCTCAATCGAAGAACTGGACAGGCAATGGTTTAACGAAATTGAATCAGTCGGTATCTGTGGAGCCACTTCGACTCCAAAAAAGATGCTTGAAAAGGTTGGTGAAGCTATTCAGAATATGGGTTTCTAAAATTTGAAGTAAATTTAACGGTAAATTTAGGATTTAGAACTTTTTCCCGTTTAGATTTGCAACGATTAAAATAACTAGTATGGGTAAAGGAAACAGGAATGCAATGCCGGATGATTACACCGATAGCCCGATCAGGAAAATTGGTATATTAACTTCAGGAGGTGATGCTCCGGGTATGAATGCGGCCATACGTGCGGTGACCAGAACCGCCATATTTTATGGTCGTGAAGTTGTCGGAATACTCCACGGTTATAAAGGATTAATCGAAAATAATTTCAAACCCCTCAATTCAGGGGACGTCAGTAATATCATTCAGCTGGGAGGCACGATTTTAAAAACTGCCCGCAGTATGGAGTTCCGTAATGTGGAAGGACGCCAAATGGCTTTTCAGAATATTAAAAACGCCGGAATTGATGCCTTGATTGTCATCGGAGGGGACGGTACCTTTACCGGAGCCAGAATCTTTGCCCAGGAATACGGAGTTCCTATTGTGGGGATCCCCGGCACCATTGATAACGATCTTTTTGGAACCGATTTTACCGTTGGGTACGATACCGCTTTGAATACAATTATCGAAGCAGTGGATAAGAT
Organism: Prolixibacteraceae bacterium; assembly: GCA_947475715.1. Classification (GTDB taxonomy): domain Bacteria; phylum Bacteroidota; class Bacteroidia; order Bacteroidales; family Prolixibacteraceae; genus JAAFHB01. The sequence goes on along the minus strand of CANJNY010000007.1, from coordinate 51,552 downwards.
CCGGGATACCGCAACCGCTCATGAGCGACTTTTCTTTATCGAAGTGATGGGACGTGATGCCGGTTTTCTTGCCTTAAATGGAGGAATTGCCTCGGGAGCCGAAGCCGTTCTTATTCCTGAGACCGATACCGACCTGACCACACTCGAGAAATTGATCAAATCGGGTTACCGCCAAAATAAGAATTCCTCTATTGTTCTTGTTGCCGAAGGGGAAAAAGCAGGCGGAGCATTCAATATCGCCAGGCAGGTTGAAAAGGATTATCCGCAATATGATGTAAGGGTTACAATCCTTGGACATATCCAACGCGGAGGATCTCCAACAGCTTCTGACCGTATCCTTGCAAGCCGCTTGGGTGTAGCCGCAGTTGAAACGCTGCTCGAGGATCAACAGAGCGTTATGGTCGGAATCGAGAACGATCAGATCTCATTGGTTCCGTTTAATAAGGCGATCAAATATGACAAGGAGGTGAATCATAAATTATTCGATTCAATTCGGGTACTCTCCTCCTAGGTAACAATTTGTCGGTTAGATTTTAAAGGCAAAAAAGTTTGGTTTAAAATCTTTAAAACGGATATTTATTCCATTTATTTATGAACCTTTGGACCTTTTGATTTGTTTTATTATTGATTTGAGCGAACAGATAATTTAGATTGCTTCTATTCGTTTTGCCAAAGTAAGATGAATAATTCGTTTAATTTTTTCAGTTTTAATTAGATCACATTTTTGTTATTAAAGCCTCTAAAAATCAGCAAATCCTAAAAGATGACGTGCTTTTAGTAGGAAACTGAAAATATAATTGTAATTTTGGCTTGTTTATTTCATTAAGCTGACAGACATCTTTTATTGCTGTTTTTCATCTTTTTTAAGTCATTTTCCAGGATCCTGATCCGCTTATTGGAATAATTTTTTAAAATAATAAATTTTGAAATGAGAATATTAATTGTAATATCCTTTTTTTTGGTTTTTGGTTGTGGAAATGGGGGGGTAAAAAAAAGTGCTCCCGAAGTTAAAACTCCTGTGGCTGAAAACCTCAAAGTAGTGGCTCTTGAATTATCTATCCAGGGGATGTCGTGTAACGGTTGCGAGCAGACTATCCAGTCAGCTCTGGGCTCGATTGAGGGGGTAAAACATGTTAAAGCCAATTTCAAAGAGGGTAAAGCTTATGTGGAATACCTTTCGGGTACTTCTGACACAATTCGGATGAAGCAAGCATTAACCGCTTCTGGATATGTTCTTGCCAATATAAAATCTATTCCGCTTGATAGTATTCGCTCAAAGCAGTAAACAAACTGATTAACATCACCAAATGTATGAGTCATAACAGTAACAGTGCCGGTCATCAACATTCTAACCGGGATGAGGATAACGTTAATTCAAGGCGCGCTTTTTTTAAAAATGCAGGACTATTTAGTGCCGTAACCGTTGCCGGAGGTGCCGCAATTTATTCGGGTTATAAGTATGAAGAATCCAAAGCCGGCCATGATATGGTTAAAGTCCTGACATCGGACAATCGGATTGTTGAGGTTCCTCGCGATGAGATTAAAGATGTCAAAGTTGATGCCGACCAACTCAGGAAACAAGGTCGGGAGGGGTTAAAAGGGCATCGGTTTGTTATGGTCATTGACCTTGCCAAATGCAGAAATGCACGCAAATGTATCACTGCCTGTCAGGGTGCTCATCACCTGCGTCCGTATGAATATCACATCAATACACTGGTTATGCAGGAATCGGAGCATACGGCTCCCTATTTTATGCCAAAACCATGTCAGCATTGCGATAATCCCCCTTGCGTGGCCGTTTGTCCCGTTGATGCCACCTTTAAACGCCAGGACGGTATCGTTTTAATCGATAATGAACGGTGTATCGGATGTCGTTTTTGTATTGCAGCCTGTCCTTATTCAGCACGTTTATTCCATTGGGAAGAACCATTGATGGCAGAAAGTGATAAGGGTAAACCATATAATATTGAGCTAAATGTTCCTCAGCGCAAAGGGACTATTTCGAAATGTCTGTTCAGTTCAGACCGCCTTCGTGAAGGGAAACTGCCTTATTGTGTATCTGCCTGCCCTAATGGTGTTTACTATTTTGGAGATGAAAATCAGGATGCAGTAACCAACGGAACGACCAAAGAGACATTCCGTTTAAGCGAACTACTTAAGGTAAATGCAGGTTATCAGTTGATGCCGGAATTAGGTACCAAGCCTCGGGTTTACTATCTTCCTCCAAAAAACAGGTTGTTTGAATTCAAAGAGGAAAAGAATCCGGTTCAGGAAACAACTTAAAACGGGGTTTGAATTTATTGAGGTACAGCAGACTGCTTCTTTAAAAAAATAAAATAGTGACAAATAACGCATTGAATTTTTTAAATAAATAACCAATACTATGGCATCAGAAGTAAATACCGATTTTTTGCATAACAAAAAACTCGATTCAATTGCAGCTGATATATTAAGACCTGTAGGCATAACGCAAGGATTTATTGTCTGGATGGGATTCCTTGGCATCTCACTAATGGCATGTATCTACGCTTACTACATTCAGTGGGACAAGGGTTTAATTGTAACCGGTCTTCGGGATTATATTAGTTGGGGGATGTATATCGCCAATTTCGTATTTTTTGTAGCCACCAGTTTGGTCGGTATGCTGATTAGTTCGGTACTTGGATTGATCGGCTTTAAATGGGTTAAACCAATAGCCAGAATTGCAGAGATTATTGCTGTTGCTTTTGCCGCTATTGCAGGTCTTGTGATTGTTTCCGATATGGGTCGCCCGGAAAGACTCCCTTATGTGTTTATGTACGGCAGGATCCAGTCTCCTATTATATGGGATGTTACTGTGGTAACCACCTATCTTGTGATCAGTACCTTATTGTATTTTCTTCCAATGATTCCGGATCTGGCGATCAGCAAGGGAAGAATAGGGCATACTCCTAAATGGTTACAAAAAACTTACCAAATCTTATCTGTAAACTGGAATCATACTCCAAAGCAATATAAAATACTTCTGAAAGCGGTCAGGATAATGTTGATTCTGATAATCCCAACTGCATTTGCCATTCACACCGTGACCTCATGGCTTTTTGCGGTGACGCTTCGTCCGGGATGGGATAGCTCAATCTTCGGACCTTACTTCCTCACCGGAGCCTTTGTGGCGGGTTCAGCAGCTGTTGTAATTATGATGTATTTTGTCCGGACCAATTATAAGCTCGATAAGTACTTAACAGAACACCATTTTGACATGATGGGTAAGCTGTTGGTATTGGTCTCCATTGTTTACCTTTACTTTAATATCAATGAGTACCTGGTACCCGGATATAAGATGAAAACAGCAGAGGCGATCCACCTTAACGATCTGTTTGTCGGAGAGTGGGCGTTTATGTTCTGGAGTGTTCAGTTGCTTGGATTAGTGATCCCTATTTTACTGTTACTCTTTAAATTTTTCAGGAAACCATTCCCGATGTTCGTGATCTCCATTGTGGTCTTGATCGCAGCATGGTTTAAACGGCTTATTATTGTTGTTCCTACCCAGGATCATCCCTTTCTTCCTATTCAGCATGTACCAAAAGCGTGGATGGTTTATCAGCCAACGGTAGTTGAATCGGCTATTACTATCGGAACACTTTTACTGGTAGTAATTATTATTACCGTTCTGGTTAAGTTTTTCCCGGTCATTCCAATCTGGGAGATGGCAGAAGAACAAAATGAAATTGACAGTAAATCCAAAGAATAATCGCTAACACAATACCCATGATTAAAAGATATTTTACCCTGCTAATTATTGTGCTGATCTCCATGCGGTTGTCAGCTCAGGTTTGGGTTGCTCCGGCAGAGAATGAAACCAAAAAGAGTCCCTTTGCATTCGATGATGCCTCACGAAAAGCCGGTGCAGAAATCTATATGACCAACTGCAAGTCGTGTCACGGAGAACCCGGAAAGAATAATGCAGTATTATTGGTTCCACCTCCGCCAGATATGTCCTCAGTCAAAGTGCAGGCAAATTCTGATGGGGCCATACAATATAAAATAGCTGTTGGCCGTGGTCTGATGCCATCGTTTAAGAACACAATCCCTTCAACGGATGTTTGGAAAGTGATCTCCTTCTTAAGGAGTTTTAATGATAAGTATGTTCAGGAGGTTTCCAAAAATGATGGGGGAGGAGCCTCTGTTCCGAATGTGAAGATTAAACTTAACTGGCTAAAAGAGTCTGGTCAGATTCAGATTTCTCTAACCGCACCATCAAAAGAGAAGGGGATTCAGCCTGTTTCAGCAGCAGAAGTTAAAATATTTGCAAAAAGATATTTCGGCAATCTCCCTGTAGATGAGCCACGCAATACCGATGCCTTGGGTAAGGCGGTATTTAATTTTCCAAAAGATCTTCCCGGAGATTCTATCGGATCAGTACAACTACTGGCTGTGCTTTCCAATGATGCTTTTGGAGATGTAAAAGTGGATACAACCATGTCAATTGGTGTTCCTACTTACCGTGCTCCGTTAAATGAGCAGCGGGCAATGTGGAATGTCGTTTCCAAAACACCAATCTGGTTATTGCTCGCTTATACAATCGCAGTTTTGGGGGCCTGGGGTTTCATTATCTATGTTTTCCTGCAGATTAGGGCAATATCTAAGGAAGGAAGCGGAAAAGATACAGAGTCGGCGGCTTAATACGACTTTATTTAGAATCGTTATGATTAGCTGTCAGCTTTCTAAAAAGGCTTTTTCATTGTAAATTTGTTAAAGCATTTTTTCAAGAAGATAAAATTTTATTTTGATAAAATATTTGGAATGAGACATTTATTGTTTTTTGTATTGTTAAGTGCGTTGGGGTTTAGTACCCCGGCTCAATTGCCTGTTCAGCGTGATACTGAAATAGGGATCGTTGAGCGGCTTGGCGAAACCATTCCGCTTGATCTGAAATTCATGAATGAGAGAAATGATACGGTGACCTTGAGGAGTATGATCAATAAGCCAACCATTCTTTCGTTTGTATATTTTGACTGTCCCGGCATGTGTAGCCCTTTACTCGATGGAGTTGCTGACGTTATCAGTAAAATGGATATGTCGTTGGGGATAGACTTCGATATTATAACTATCAGTTTTAACACCAGAGATACTCCCGAGAAGGCAAGAGTCAAAAAACTGAATTTTGTCCAGAAGATCAAGGAGAAAGATCGGGCAAGCTGGTACTATCTGACCGGTGAACTGGAAAATATTCAAGAGATTACCGAGGCTGTTGGTTTCAGGTTTAAACCGACCGGGCTTGATTTTGCCCACCCTTCGACAATCATAATGGTAAGTCCTTTCGGTAAAATTACCCGTTATTTATATGGTGTCAGCTATCTTCCCTTCGATGTGAAGATGGCTGTTGTTGAAGCTCAAAAAGGGCTGGCCCGTCCTACAAGCTCCAAGATATTTGACTATTGTTTTGCCTACGATCCACAAAGTAAGGGTTATACCTTGCAATTTACGAGATTGTTAGGTTCGTTTACACTGATCATTGGGCTATTTTTTGTAGCTTTTTTACTAATTTCTTCAAGAAAAAAATCATCTAAAGAGATCAAATAATGAATAATCAAACATCCACTGCTCCATTAAATTACCTTAATCATCAGACCGGTCTCTGGTCGTGGTTAAGTTCATCCGACCATAAGCGAATCGGATTACTTTATTTCTATTGCATCGTCACTTTCTTCTTAAGTGCCGCGGTTTTAGGATTATTGATGAAAATTGAGAAGGTTGCCCCGGGCCAAACCATAATGACGGCTCAAACCTATAATGCCATGTTTACCCTCCATGGTATTATCATGATTTTTATTGTTGTAATTCCCGGTTTAGCCGCTGTTTTTGGAAACCTTATGCTTCCTATTATGATTGGGGCAAAGGATGTGGCTTTCCCTAAATTAAACCTCTTCTCATTTTATCTTTTCTTTGGAGGCGCTTGTCTCGCACTTTATTCTCAATTTGCAAATGGCCATGCACCTGATACAGGTTGGACATTTTATGTGCCGTATAGTGCCGAGGCTTCATCAAATGTTGTCTTAGCCCTTACTGCCGCCTTTACGCTGGGCTTTGCATCTATTCTCACGGGATTAAATTTTATTGTTACCATTCACACGATGAGGGCTCCGGGGATGACCTGGTTTAGAATGCCGCTATTCCCATGGTCGCTTTATGCAACAGCATGGATTCAGCTTCTGGCTACACCCGTAGTCGGAATTACTTTACTGATGGTTATCGCAGAACGTACCCTGCATGTGGGCTTCTTCGATCCAAAACTGGGAGGTGACCCTGTGCTGTATCAGCATCTTTTCTGGATCTATTCTCACCCTGCGGTGTATGTGATGATTCTCCCTGCAATGGGTGTGGTTACCGAAATCTTCCCGACTTTTAGCCAGAAACCTGTATTTGGATATGTCCCTATTGCACTTTCAAGTTTGGCAATTGCCCTGGTAGGCTATTTTGTCTGGGGGCATCACATGTTTACATCCGGTATGAGTTATGAATCGCGCTGGTTCTTCTCTCTGCTTACCTTTTTGGTGGCAATTCCAAGTGCTATCAAGGTATTTAACTGGTTGTCGACCATGTATGGTGGCTCTGTCGATCTTCAGCCACCGCTTCTTTATGCCATCTCTTTCATCTTCTTATTCACAATCGGTGGTTTTACCGGATTGACCCTTGGTGCAGTCGCAACCGATATTCAGGTTCATAATACTGATTTTGTGGTAGCTCATTTCCATTACATTATTTTTGGAGGTATGGGTTTTGGATTCTTCGCCGCCATTCATTATTGGTTTCCTAAAATCTATGGAAGATTGTATCACATCCGTTGGGCAAACATCGGTTGGGGCATTCTTTTCACAGGATTTAATTTGCTTTATTTCCCGATGTTTATCATGGGTATTCAGGGTATGCCTCGTCGTTACTATGATTATGATCCTAAATTTCAATTGGGACAGACAATCTCAACTATTGGTGCGGTAATACTTTTCATTGGGTTGATTACAATGATCTCCAATCTGATATACCATGCTAAAAAAGGGGCTTTGGCTCCTGCAAATCCATGGCATGGTGTAACCCTTGAATGGCAGATCCCTTCACCTCCTCCTCATGAAAATTTTGATGAGATACCGGTGATTACAAAGGGTCCTTATGTTTTTGACAACCCTTATACAAAATAAAACATTAGACTAATACACGAATATTTATGTCGACAACTGAACATAACTCACATAACGCACATAGCGAACATAGTGAATATATCGATAGCGATACCGGTAAGATGGGGATGTGGTTATTCCTCTTTACGGAAATTTTTCTCTTTGGAGGTCTTTTTATTGTCTATGCAGTAATGAGATCCAAATATGGAGAGGATTTTCATCAGGCTGCTCTTGAATTAAATGCCTTTATCGGGGCTACCAATACTGTTGTGCTGCTGGTAAGTAGTATGACCGTTGCGATGTCACTAACTGCTATTCAAAAAGATCAGAAAAATCTGGCTATTGGCTTGATATTTTTTACGATACTTTTAGCCGGGGTCTTTTTGGTTAACAAGTATTTTGAATACGGCCATAAGTTTTCCCTTAATCTCTATCCGGGTTCGGATGTGATGCGAAATCTGCCTCACGGTGAGATCATGTTTTTTGGACTCTATTTTCTAATGACCGGATTGCATTTGTTTCACGTGGTAGTGGGAGGGATACTGTTAACCATTATTATATTTAAAATTAAATCCGGAAGAATCAACAAAGAACATTTTTTGTTGCACGAAAATGGTGCACTTTACTGGCATTTGGTCGATTTAATCTGGATATTCCTTTTCCCTTTACTTTATCTGATTACTTAGTATCCAACAGATGTATTTCTATAATTTTATTTCCCCAATAGTTTTTTTACTGGAGATTAATAGAAATACAGCAGATTGGAATTGACATATTTTATAATTATTAATTGAATTTCAAAGCTTTATTGAATGGATAATCACGACAGTCATATAACGAGCTATGCACTGAATTTTAAGGTGCTGCTTGTTTTGCTTATTCTTACACTTACCTCTATTTTGGTAATAAAATTCCACTTAGGGGCTTTCACTGTGGCAATGGCACTCTTACTGGCATCTATAAAATGCACAATTGTATTAACCTATTTTATGCACCTCAAATTCGAAAGTCTTATTTTGCGTTTGATGGTTGGAGGGATATTCCTTCTGTTCGCGATAATAATTGTGATCACATTTATTGACTATTATTTCAGATAATTTCTATATTATGACAACAATGTTCTCTGGAGCATCCAATTTAGCCGAAGCTGTAGATCGGGCGTTTATATTTATTTTCGCCGTTTCTTTTATCTTTACGATAGCAATAGTAGCGTTAATTATTTATATTCTGATCCACTTTTCGCGGAAAAGGAATAAGAATCCGCAGCAGTTTCACGGAAATTTGAAACTTGAGATTATATGGACGGTAGTTCCCCTCATACTTGTCTTAATCATGTTTTATTATGGCTGGGTTGGTTTTGCTCCCATGCGTAAGGTCCCTGCGAATGCAATGCCTGTCAAGGCGATTGGTCGTATGTGGTCCTGGAGTTTTGATTACGGCAATGGTAAGATTTCAAAAGACCTTGTTGTTCCGCTTAACAGGAATGTAAAGCTTAACCTTTTTTCTGAGGATGTGAACCATGGCTTGTTTATCCCGGCATTTAGGGTCAAGGAAGATGTGATTGCCGGATATAACAACTATCTGTGGTTTCAGCCTATATCCAAAGGAAGTTTTGATATTTTCTGTACCGAATATTGTGGGTTGGCTCACTCCGGAATGACCGCCAAAGTGATCGTGGTGGATAGTCTTGAATTTAATAAATGGCTTGCCGATCTAAAAGTTTCTGGTCCGGGAGTCGAGCATCCCGGTCTGACTATAATAAAGGCAAATGCTTGTATTGCCTGCCATTCGTTAGACGGAACAAAGGTGATTGGTCCTTCATTTAAGGGTCTTCTGGGCTCTAAAAAAATGGTAGTTACTGCTCAGGGTGAAAAGGAGATTGTGGCCGATGAGGCTTATATTAAAAGGTCGATCACAGATCCTAATTCCGAGATTGTTAAAGGGTTCAATAAAGGTCTGATGCAGTCGTATAAGGATGTGATTAAAGGAGAAGATCTTGATAAAATTATTGATTATTTTAAAACAGCGGGTGAACAAAAATAACAGTCTTAAACAAAATTTTGATGTTCTGGTCAGATTAACCAGAATCCGGTTGTCGTTGATGGTTACTGTTTCGGCCACTACCGGTTATTTCCTTACCGGCAGTTCTCCGGGAATTGCTGCATTTTATCTGTTTGCCGGTGTATTTTTTCTTGCAGCTGGTACAACGGTACTCAATCAGATTCAGGAAAGTAAACGCGATGGTTTAATGGCTCGTACGAGTCACCGCCCTATTCCATCCGGTGAAATATCAACAAGATCTGCTTCTGTCGTTTCAGCAATACTTCTGATTGGTGGTACAGCTCTGCTTAGTCTAAACGGATGGATACCGATGGTTTTAGGATTGTCAAATATTGTATTTTACAATCTGATCTATACCCCCTTAAAGACCCGGAGCTGGCTTGCGATTATTCCCGGGGCGGTGGTTGGAGGAGTCCCACCTCTTATGGGCTGGACCTCTGCCGGTTTTTATATATTTCATCCCAATGCGATCTTTATTGCAGTTTTTGTCTTTCTGTGGCAGATCCCTCACTTTTGGTTGCTGATGATTAAATATGGTAAGGAGTATGAAATGGCCGGATTTTCTTCGATTTCAAAAACACTCAACGAAGGACAGATTAAATCGGTTGTCTTTTATTGGGGTGTAATTACCTCTGTTTTTCTCATGCTTTTTCCATTCTTTGGTTTTTACTTTAAACCAATATTGTTTACCCTTATTGTGGTTATGAATTTTGGATTTATCCTGTTATTTCACCGTTTCCTATTCGGTGAAAAAAACGCAAAAACAATACATAAAGCTTTTATTCTTATTAATTCCTATGCGCTTGTGGTTTTTATCTTCCTGGTTTATAACGCCATGGTGTCATAGTTTTTAAATATCTTCAACTTCGGGAGTTGGGTCCGGTTTCGTTAGCTGCTGAACAATCTTAAATTCTGAAAAGAACTCTCCCGCAATAACTCTCAAAACGGTATAAACGGGTATTGCCAGAATCATCCCGGGTATACCCGCCAGCCCACCGGCCATGAGGATTACAAAAAATATCTCCAGGGCATGGGCTTTAATACTGCTGGAATAGATTACGGTTTGGATAATCATATTGTCAATAAACTGGACCACCATTACTACAACCAAGACCCAAAACATCAGCGGCAGAGTTATATCCATAAAATTCGAATTCAGGTTGTTCGCCACGGCAACAACGAGGCCGAATAATCCTGCAATCCATGGACCAATATAGGGAATTACATTGAGAATTCCGGCGAAAACACCTACCACTACGGCGTGGCCAAAACCTAATCCTGCAATTGTGAATCCGGTTACAGAGAGGATCATTACCCCAAGCACTTCAAGTAACATTCCGATCATATATCTTTTAAGCAGATTTCCCACTTTATCCATTACATTCGAAACCCTTTGTTCGTACTTTTCAGGAGCAAGGACCAGAATCCAGTTACGAAAAAGCTCCTCTTCCTGCAGAAAATAAAAGAGAATGAATGAGACTGAAAAGATCATCAGGAAAAGGTTTCCAAGTACATTGGCAGCTGATCCAAAAAGATTGCTAACCTGTTCAACATTCAGAAACCCTTTGAGTTGGTTCTCCAGATATGTCTCAAGATTTCCATCCATCGGAATGGTTGATGCAATCTGGGGAAAACTTTCCTTTACCTGACCCATGGCCGTATTCAGATAGTTGATCACCTCCTGCATATTAATCGATGATAACTGGTTCACCTCCGATACAACCATAGGAATCAGGAATCCAAAGAAACTAAGCAACCCCAACCAAAGAGTCAGAAGCGTCAGTAAAGCTGCTCCCGATTTTCCCATTTTAAATCTTCCGATTTTTATTTGATGATATTTTCGTGCAACCGGGCGTCCAATCAAGGCCAAAACCGCTGCAATCAGGATATATGTCACAATATAACTAAAATAGTACACCAGAAAACCCAGGAGCACTAATGCTATAGTTACGATAATGTTTTTAACTCTTTGGTTCATTGACACGATAATTAGTTTTTCAAATATAAATATATATTGGTAATTATTGATCTTTCTTTTATAAACTATGTGGATTGGAGATGTCTAATTATGGAGAATATTACGCTCTAAACATGTTCCGATTATGAAATTCTTATTAGATTTGCAGCTATGACAGTTCAGAAAAACCACCAGTTGATTGCCGAACGACTTGGCATCAACATCAGACAAATAGCTAATACCATTACTTTGTTAGACGAAGGAGCAACCGTTCCTTTTATCTCCCGGTATCGTAAAGAGATGACCGGTAGTCTTGACGAGGTCGAAATCGGAAATATTAAGGCTGCAAAAGAGCAGCTGGAGGAGCTGGATAAGCGAAAGGAGACGATTCTTAAGACCATAGGGGAGCAGGAGTTGCTCACTCCCGAATTAAAATCAAAGATTGAAAAATGCTATGATCTGAATGAACTGGAGGACATCTATCTTCCATTTAAACCTAAACGGAGGACCCGTGCTACGATTGCACGGGAAAAGGGGCTCGAGCCACTGGCTTTAATGATTATCAGGCAATATGAGCCCGATCCTGAAGGTCGTGCGCTTCTGTTTCTGAATGATCTGGTTCCCAATGTTGATGAGGCCCTCGCCGGGGCCAGGGATATCATGGCCGAATGGATCAATGAAGATCAGAGTGCACGAAACATCGTCCGGAATCTATTTGCCCGTGAAGCTGTTGTCTCTTCGCATGTTGTTAAAGGGAAGGAGGAGGAGGGGATAAAATACCGGGATTATTTTGACTGCTATGAACCTTTGAAGCGGTGCCCTTCTCACCGGTTACTCGCGATGCGTCGTGGTGAAAAGGAGGGTTTTCTTAAACTCGGTGTAGCCCCTGAGGAGGAGAAAGCTTTGTTTGCTTTGGATAATTATTTTGTGAAAAGCAGGAAGGAGAGTGGTGTTCAGGTCTCCCTGGCCGTTAAAGAGAGCTATAAACGGTTACTGGCTCCCTCCATTGAAAATGAATTTTTTGGAGTGTCCAAGGCCCAGGCTGATGCAGAGGCAATCCGTGTATTTGCCGAAAATCTCAGACAACTCCTTCTGGCTGCCCCACTGGGACAGAAACGGGTTCTTGCACTTGATCCGGGATACAAAAGTGGTTGTAAATTGGTCTGTCTCGATGCACAGGGAAACCTGATTCACAACGAGACTATCTATCCCCATCAGCCACAATTGGAGGTTAGTCAGTCGATCCGGAAGGTTTCGGCCCTTGTCGCTACCTATAAGATTGATGCAATTGCAATAGGTGATGGGACAGCAAGCCGGGAGACGGAGGCATTTATTAAAAAGATCACCTTTGACCGTCCGATACAGGTTTTTGTCGTCAGTGAAGATGGGGCATCCATATATTCGGCATCGAAGGTTGCCCGCGATGAATTTCCGCAATATGACGTTACTGTACGTGGTTCTGTTTCTATTGGTCGCAGGCTGATGGACCCTCTGGCTGAACTGGTGAAAATCGAAGCTAAATCGATCGGTGTGGGTCAATATCAGCATGATGTGGATCAGAAATTATTGCAAAAGGGGCTCGATGCAGTCGTAGAGTCGTGCGTGAATCTGGTTGGTGTGAATGTTAATACGGCAAGCAGTCATCTCCTTAATTTCGTTTCGGGCTTGGGCCCGTTACTCGCTCAGAATATTGTCGACTACCGGAAAGAGAATGGTCCGTTCTCTGCCCGTACAGAATTGAAGAAGGTCGCCAGGATGGGGCCCAAAGCCTTTGAACAATGTGCCGGATTTCTTCGTATTCCTGGAGGAATCAATCCACTTGACAATTCTGCAGTACACCCGGAACGCTATGCGCTGGTGAGTAAAATTGCGGCTGACAGGAAATGTAAGGTGGAGGAGTTAATCGGGCTTGAAAATCTTCGTAAAGAGGTTGTTGCAGAAAAATATGTGAATGCACAGGTGGGGCTGCCCACATTGAATGATATTCTTACAGAACTTGCCAAACCGGGATTGGATCCCCGTTCCGGAATCAAGGTTTTCGAATTTGCCGATGGCATCTTTACGATGAAGGATTTGCACGTTGGAATGGTTCTGCCTGGTATTGTAACCAATATAACCCGCTTTGGGGCCTTTGTCGATGTGGGAGTCAAGCAGGATGGACTTGTTCATATCAGTGAACTTGCCAACAAATATATCAGCGACCCGGCAGAGGTGGTCAAACTCCACCAACATGTAAAAGTTAAAGTGCTGGAGGTTGATTTGCAACGCAAGCGAATAGCCTTTTCGATGAAACAGGCGGAATGATTTGCTGTCAGCAAAGATCATCTCTCTGCGCAGAAGCAAAGGTCATTGAGAAGAAGTGGCAGGGTGACTATTCAGTTCATGATTAGTTACCCTGTCATAGAAATGGGATTTCTAATGGACTTCTTTTTTATCAAGAATCAGAATGTCGTTTACCCAAATTTCTGAAACGAAGTGAGTTTCCTTGTTCTTATCTTCATAAGAATGATTTGTAATTCTACCTTCAATGGCAATTTCTGTACCTTTCTTTAAATATTTTCCGGCATATTCTGCCTCTTTGCCCCATGCAACTAGTTTGTGCCAGGTCGTCTCTTGTTTTTTATTGCCATCATGATCTCGAGAGTTTTCGTTGGTAGCAATTGTAAAATTGGCCACCGATTTCTCTCCGTCTAATTTTTTGATCTTTGGATCATCGCCTAGATGGCCAATCAGCCGCACACTGTTTTTTAATGAATTCATAGCTTTTTTACCTTTATTTAAATGAACAAATAAAAAATTTCAGTTAAAGTTATGGTAATATTTTCTTCCAGTTGTGAGCTAATCGGATAATTACGTTTATATTCGTATATACCCGATTAGCGACGGATATAGAATTCATTATGAATAAAATGGGTGTCAAAAGAATATTTCGAAAATTAGGAGCAAAAATAAAACCCATCGGGTAAGGATGGGTTTTAATATCAATGGTTCGGTTTGGAATTAAACCGGATGTTCAATCTCTTCGATCGGAGTTGCAATGTCTTTGTCAACCAGAATTCTGCCGCAATATTCGCATACAATAATCTTCTTTCTTGATGCGATATCCAACTGACGTTGTGGTGGAATTTTATTGAAACACCCTCCACAGGCATCCCGTTGTACCGTTACCACTGACAGTCCATTACGTGCATTTTTCCGGATCCGGTTAAAAGCCATAACCAGACGATCTTCAATAAGGCTTTCGATCTTGGTTACTTTACTTTTAAGTTTTTCTTCTTCTACAGCAGTTTCTGCAGTGATCTCCTGTAACTCTTTTTTCTTGCGGATCAAATCTTCTTCGCGCTCCTTAAAAAGTTTCTCGGAGATTTCAGATGATTCGGTTTTACTTTTTATTTCAATGGTAAACTCACGGATTTTCTTTTCGGAAAGTTCGATTTCAAGAGTTTGGAACTCAATTTCCTTTGACAGGGAATCAAATTCGCGGTTATTACGCACATTTTCCTGTTGTTCCTTGTATTTATCGATCTTTGTCTTCGAATCTTTGATCTCACTTTTCTTATTCCCAATAGCCAGGTTAAGGCTTTTCAGCTCTTCGCTAAAGTTGGCAAGACGGGTCTTTAATCCAACAATCTCATCTTCCAAATCCTGAACCTCCAAGGGAAGTTCTCCGCGCAGGGTATTAATCTTATCGATTTCTGATGCAACTGTTTGAAGTTCATAAAGCATTTTGAGTTTCTCCTGGATAGAAACCTCTTTACCTTCAGTTGTTTTGATAGTATTTACTGGCATATTCTGAAATTTTACAATTTTTTATTGCTCACAAAGATACAATACAGGGTTTGTTTTTACTTCCGATAAACGGAGTGCAAAGTTAGGAAATTTTTTTATAAGTATTTCATAAAAAAGCTCCTTGGTGAATTGTTCGCTTTCGTAGTGTCCGATATCGGCGATAACGATTTTCTCTTCTGCATCAAAAAAATCGTGGTACTTCATATCGGCAGTAACAAAGATGTCGGCCCCTGCTCTGATTGCGGCAGAAAGGAGGAAACTTCCTGACCCACCACAAACGGCAACTTTTTTTACCGGTTTTCCAAGTAAGTATGTGTGGCGTATGGTTTTACATCCAAAAATTTGCAAGAGCCTTGATAAAAAACCGATCTCCTGTTCTGCTCCCGGAAGTTCTCCGATCATCCCTGAACCCACTTCCTGAAAGTTGTTTTCCAGTGGATAAATATCGTAGGCCACCTCTTCGTAAGGGTGTGTATCAAGGAGCGCTTTGATGATATTATTTTTCAAATGTATCGGGATAATCGTTTCTATACGTGTTTCTTTCTCGAAATGCAATACCCCAACTTCGCCTACATAGGGATTTGCCTCTTCGCCTCCCCGGAGAGTGCCTGTCCCCGTTGTCCCAAAACTGCATTTGTCGTATTTTCCGATTGTACCGGCGCCTGCATTAAAGAGGGCATCCCGAACTTTTTCGAGATGTTCATCCGGTATAAAGGTAACTAACTTGAGAAGCTGGACTTTAGCTGGTTCCAGAATCCGCAGGTTAGTTAACCCCATTTTTTCACAGATCTTTGCATTTACACCTCCCATTACACTGTCGAGGTTGGTATGGGCGGCATAGATTGCAATGTCATTTTTAATCGCTTTTATAATACATCGCTCTACGTAGTTATTCCCGTTTATTCTTTTAATCCCTTTGAAAAGGATTGGGTGATGAGCGATAATAAGTTCACAACCTGCTTCAATGGCCTCGTCAATAACCGCTTCTGTCACATCAAGAGTTAACAGAGCTGAGGTTATAGTAGTATTGGGATCCCCGATGATAAGCCCTGCATTGTCATACGATTCCTGAAAAGAGGGTGGAGCAACAGATTCAATATGAGTGATGATCTCACTGACAATCATGGTGAAATTCATTGATTTTTAGAATTTTTAATAATGCAGAGCTGCCAGAATCTCAGATCGAAGCTTATAATGTCTCCTTGATCTCGAGGAGAAAGTTCTTGATTTGCTGCAGTTTCTGTACGATTTCAAAAGTGTTCTCAGTCTCGGACTTATTTTCCTTGATTTTGGCCTTCGCCCCTTTCAGGGTCATTCCCCGTTCTTTAACCAGATGGTTAATCAGTGCAAGATGATTGATATCTTCCACGGTATAAAAACGGTCTCCCTTTTTATTCTTAAATGGCTTGATCGTTTCAAACTCTTTTTCCCAGAAGCGCAGGGTGGATGGGGCCAGTCCGAATTTTACCGCAACTTCTCCAATTGAGTAGTAATGCTTCTCTGATTTGGGTTCCTTGAATGTCACAATAAATATTTTTTAGTCGAAACTTTGTCCCATATTGGATGATATGGCGATCATCTTCTCGTAGTCAGCAGGCGAAAGATCCTGGAAATAATAGTTCTGAGGATTTACTTTCACCCCGTTTTTGCTCACTTCATAGTGAAGGTGTGGTGCCGTCGATGTGCCTGTACTACCCACATAACCTATTACATCTCCACGGCTTATTTTCTGTCCGATTTGTACGTTAATTCTACTCAAATGTGCATAATAACTTTCGTAACCAAAACCGTGATCTATTACAACAGTGTTTCCATAACCTGTTTCACGATCAGCCGATTTTACAACACCGATGCCTGTGGCAAAAACCTGAGTGCCAATAGCTGCTGCAAAATCCATTCCATAGTGAAATCGCAGAATTTTATAGATTGGATGAATCCGCATCCCCCATCCGGAGGCGGTCCGTTTGAGGTCATTATTCGAAACTGGCATGATAGAGGGCATGCTCGCAATCATTTTTTCCTTCCCTAATGCCATCTTGGCTACCTCATCATACGATTTGGCCTGTACAAAAACCCGTTTTGAAAGGATGTCTAATTTGCGGGTAGTGCTTATAATCAGCTCTGCATTATCCATCTCCTCAAGCTTTGAATAGCGGTTTGCACCTCCGAAACCGGCCATTCTTACCGTCGAAGGGATCGGCTCAGCCTCAAATATAACCCGGTAAATATTGTCATCCCGGTTCTGAATATCCTCAAGAACCTTTGATATCTTCTCGAAGTCCTTATTCATCAGATTATATTGGGAAAGTAATTGCTCGTTTTGCCGCTTTAAACTTTTCGTCTTCGGCGGATCAAAGAATTGAAGAAAAATCAAGAAGAAAATCACCCCCGAAGCCAGACTGGTTGACAGGTAACCGAGCAAGCGCTTTACCAATGTCTTGATATTGCGTTCGATTTTATCAAAGCTTAATGTTTCGGGATTGAATCTGTAATTGGTTTTACCCATAATCTGTAACTCGTTTTATTTTTAATACACTATGGTCAAAATTAGCGAAATAATCTAATTTTGCAAATATTATTGAGCAATAGTGCTGTTGAAGCGGTGCAAATCTATGAAATTAATCGTTTAAATTGGCCCTTATTCGTTGTAATGCACGATTTTAAAGGTTTTTTAACTAATAAATTATATGAATTCAAGACAGATACGTCAAACATTTCTCGACTTTTTTGCTTCCAAAGATCATGCGATCGTCACTTCGGCTCCGATGGTCGTTAAGAATGACCCTACATTGATGTTTACAAACGCAGGAATGAACCAGTTTAAGGATATATTCCTGGGGAATTCTCCGGCTAACAATCCCCGTATTGCAGATACTCAGAAATGTCTGAGAGTTTCGGGAAAGCATAATGATCTTGAAGAGGTGGGTCATGACACCTACCACCATACCATGTTTGAGATGCTTGGAAACTGGTCGTTTGGAAACTATTTTAAGAAGGAGGCAATCGATTGGGCATGGGAACTGTTGGTGGATGTTTATAAAATCCCGGTTGACAAGCTGTATGTGACCATATTCGAAGGGGACGAAAAGGATGGTGTCCCCATGGATCTGGAAGCACACGCGTTGTGGAGTAAGTATTTGCCTGAGGATCGCATTTTGAAAGGGAATAAAAAAGATAATTTCTGGGAAATGGGTGACTCAGGTCCTTGCGGTCCCTGCTCCGAAATTCATGTGGATATCCGCAGTGAGGATGAAAAAGCGATGGTAAATGGCCGCGACCTTGTCAATGAGGGGCATCCGCAGGTGATCGAAATCTGGAACCTTGTGTTTATCCAGTTTAACAGGAAAGCAAGTGGTCAGCTCGAGGAACTTCCCGCTAAACATGTCGATACCGGAATGGGTTTTGAACGGTTGTGTATGGTTATCCAGAACAAACAATCGAATTACGATACCGATGTTTTCCAGAGCGTAATTACCCAAATTGGATATCTTGCAGGAAAGAAATACGGAGCAGATGAAAAAGCTGATATTGCCATGCGAGTTATCGCAGACCATCTTCGGGCCATCTCCTTTGCAATAACCGATGGACAATTACCCTCAAACAATAAAGCGGGTTATGTGATAAGACGAATCCTGCGTCGTGCTGTACGGTATGGCTATACGTTCCTGGATTTCAGAAAACCGTTTATTCATCAGCTCGTTCAGGTTCTTGCCCAGAATATGGGAGGCGCCTTTCCTGAGTTAATCAGGCAGCAGGAGTTAGTGGTAAATGTGATTCGTGAAGAGGAGGATTCATTTCTTCGTACCCTGGAAACGGGAATTAAAATGCTCGATACGATTATTGAAACTACCAAAAAGAATTTGGGATCTGAGGTGAATGGGAATGTGGCATTTGAACTTTATGATACCTTTGGATTTCCACTCGATCTTACCGAACTTATTCTTCGTGAACAGGAACTGACGGTGAACCGTGATGAATTCGAACTGGCTATGGAGGCACAGAAAAACCGCTCCCGTAGTGCAACCCAGCTTGAAACAGGAGACTGGATAGAACTTCAACAGGCCGAGGGAGAGGGGTTTGTTGGGTATGATAACGTTGAATCAAAAATTAAAATAAACCGTTACCGGAAGGTTAAAGGGAAAAAAGGGGAGTTTTATCAGCTGGTTTTCAATACCACCCCATTTTATGCCGAATCGGGAGGCCAGGTAGGTGATTCAGGAACCATTGAATTAAATGGAAATAAGGTCGAAATATTTGATACGGTTAAAGAAAATAACCTGACTGTTCACCTGGCAAAAATTCTTCCTGCAAATCCGGAAGGACTCTTCACCGCCAGAGTTAATATCCATAACCGGAGCCTTACTGAGAATAACCATACCGCTACACACCTTCTTGATCATGCGTTGCGTGAAGTGCTGGGTACTCATATCGAACAAAAAGGATCATTGGTCAACCCTGATTCATTGCGTTTTGACTTTAACCACTTTCAGAAGGTAACCGATGACGAATTACTTCGGATTCAGGAACGGGTGAATCAGTTAATCCGAGCCAACGAAAAAAAGGATGAACGTCGTGAAGTCCCGATTGCAGAGGCAGAAAAAATGGGTGCTATCGCCCTGTTTGGCGAGAAATACGGCGATAAGGTCAGAGTTATTAAATTTGGTGATTCGGTAGAGTTGTGCGGAGGTACCCATGTCGAATCAACCGGTACGATTGGCCAGTTTATCATACTTTCTGAAGGATCTATTTCTGCAGGAGTACGTCGTATCGAGGCGATTACTGCGGTAAAAGCTGAACAGTATGTAGAAACCCGGCTAAAAACGCTCAAAGAGGTTTCTTCGTTATTTAATAATCCTGCAGATCTTAAAGGTGCAGTTGAAGAGCTGTTTTTAAAATTTCAGCTGCTTGCCAAACAGGCTGAAGCATTTGAAAAAGAGAATGCCGGTAAGTTAAAGAGGGAGCTCCTGAATCAGGTGGAGACAATCAATGGGATTAACTTCCTGGGACAACAACTTAAGGTTGATAATTCTGCAATCCTTAAGGATATTGCTTTTCAGCTCAAAGGGGAGCTCGGAAATTTATTCCTTGTGCTGGCTGCAGAGATTGATGGCAAGGCCAATATTCATGTAATGATTTCGGATAACCTGTTAGCAGAAAAAGGGATGAATGCGGGCGCTATTGTCCGTGAACTCGCAAAATCGGTAAATGGCAGTGGGGGTGGACAGCCATTTTATGCCACTGCCGGTGGAAAGGAGCCCGCCGGAATACCGGTGTTACTTCAAAATGCGAGAAAGCTATTGATTTAGAACGATTCAAAATTTGAACAGTTGCCCTCACTCCATAACGGCAACTGTTTTTTTTTCATATATTAGCACACTTAAATTTACTATCATGAAGAATTTCTATAATTTCCTTTTTTCAGTTGGTACAGCGGGGTTTTTGTTGCTGCTTTTTGCCTTTTCCCTGGCTGCAGGGACATTTATCGAAAATAGCTATGGTACTGAAGCTGCACGTGCAATGGTGTACAATACATGGTGGCTCGAATTGATCCTGATCATTCTGAGTGCGAATATGATTGCTAATTTTCTAAAACATAAGATGTATTTGAAAAAGAGACTCTCAATGGGCGTTTTTCATCTTGCGTTCGTGCTGATTATAATTGGTGCCGGAGTGACCCGTTATTTTGGCAGCGAAGGGGTTGTGCATATCCGTGAAGGCGAGTCCACCAATATTCTGGTCTCAAACCAAACGAAATTTAATTTTGAAGCAATTTATCAGGGTGAACAAAAACGATTTTCTGAAGCAGTGGGGGCAACTGCCCTTGCGGGAAATAAATTATCTGAAAAAGTAAATATTGGAGGAAAAGCCTTTTCCGTGAAATCGGTAAACTACATTGCCGATGCCCAACGGAGTATCCAGGAAAACAGCCAGGGTGAACCAATGATCGAATTCGTCTATTCCTCCGGGAATGGGATGAAAAATGAATTAATCACAATGGGTCAGTTGGTTTCTGCTGGCGGAATCACAATAGGATTTAACACTGCGGCAAATGTCCGTTTTATCCTCAAAGGGGATAGCCTTAAAATGGTTGCCGATGATGTTATTCACGCATCTAATATGCAGGCTCAACAATTACCTGATTGTCCGGCGGGAAAAGAGATTGCTTGCATTGAAAGACTGATTTACCAGGTTGGGTCTACTTCAATAGTTGTTAAACGGTTTTTGAAAGCTGCAAGAGCAGAGGCATCTGCCGGTAACGGAACAGCTACGGGTGAAAATGCATTGGTTATTCAGCTTGCCAATAACCAAAAACAGCAGGAGGTTACCCTATGGACTTCAGCTCAGAATGAATCGATGAAATATACAGGAACTTTCGAAGGGGTAAGCTATCGCATGTGGGTAGGTCCCGAAGAGATCGTACTCCCTTTTACTTTAAGTTTAAAAGACTTTACTTTGACCAGATATCCGGGGTCAAACAGTCCATCCTCTTATGAAAGTCTGGTGACCCTGACTGATAAAGAGAAGGGGATTAACGAAGATCACCGGATATTTATGAATAATATATTGAATCACAGGGGTTATCGATTTTACCAATCCTCTTATGATATGGATGAAAGGGGGACTATTCTTTCTGTAAATGATGACCTTCCCGGTACGTGGATTACCTATTTGGGTTATTTCCTTCTCGCTCTTGGAATCCTTTTATCCATCTTTAATAAAAACAGTCACTTCTATAATCTGATGAAAAAAGCTTCTGCAGGTACAGCGCTGATCTTAATATTGTTGGCCGGCTCAGCATTTGCCGCAAGTGCTATTGAGCCCCATTCTGTTTCGCCTGCTCTTGCCAAAGATTTTGCAAAAGTTTGGGTACAGGGGCACGATGGACGGATAAAACCTTTCAGCACACTTGCCTATGAAATGGTTATGAAGGTCTCGCGTTCGGAGGCTATTTCAGGACAACTGCCGGAACAGGTTGTCCTTGGAATGCTGGCCTATCCTCAGGACTGGCAGCAGGTTTCGATGATTGCAATCTCGGATGATCAGATCGGTGCAAAACTTGGAGTGCTGGAAGGAAAGGCTTCGTTTAACGACTTTTTCGATCAGCAGGGAAACTACAAATTAGTCAACGATGTGCAAATAGCTTTCGGAAAGAAACCGGGGGACAGGAAGCTTTTCGATAATAATGTCATAAAAGTGGATGACCGGTTAAATGTCGTTTATCAGGTTTATCATGGCGATATGTATAAATTCTTCCCTTCACCCGACCGGAATGATCAGGTTTGGTACACCCCGATTTCCCATTTCCCCGCAAGCTTTGGTCCTGACTCAGTGCTCGTGGCAAAGATCTTTCCAACCTTTGTGAACGCTCTGCGCGACGGAAATCTGGAATCAGCCAGCAAATCGGTTGAGATGATTCTAGGATATCAGCTCCATTACGGATCCTCTCTTATTCCAGGAGAAACAAAACAAAACCTCGAAATCTTATATAACCGGGTCAATATCTTTAAGAATCTATCCAGTTTATATTTGCTGCTTGGATTGGCATTGTTTGGATTTTTCTTCTATTCTGTACTTAAAGCTAAAAAATTGAATAAAAAGGCAGTTCAATATATCGTGATCGCCTTGTTTATTGGATTTGTATTTCAAACTTTGGGTCTGATTAGCCGCGGATATGTTTCAGGTCATTTGCCGTGGAGCGACGGATACGAGTCGATGATATACATTGCCTGGGCGGTGATGCTTGCCGGATTGATCTTTTCACTCAGCAATCCAATGGTTCTTGCTGTTTCTGCAATACTCTCAGGGCTTACCCTTTTTGTTGCACAAATGAGCTGGCTTAACCCGGAAATTACCAACCTTGTACCTGTGCTTAAATCTTATTGGCTTGCAATCCATGTTGCGGTAATTACTGCAAGCTATGGTTTCCTTGGGGTGAGTGCAATTATTGGATTTGTAAATTTACTCATGGGTGCTTTCCAAACTAAGTTAAACAGCAGCCGTATTCAGTTGTCGATAAGTCAGCTGACCCATATTAATGAAGCTTCAATGATTCTGGGGTTGTATCTTCTTACAATCGGTACATTCCTTGGTGGCGTTTGGGCCAATGAATCCTGGGGCAGATATTGGGGATGGGATGCCAAAGAGACCTGGGCACTTATCAGCGTGTTGTTTTATGGATTTATTTCCCACATGAGGCTTATTCCCGGTTTCCGCGGATGGTTTGCATACAATCTGGCCTCAGTTATTGGAATGCTTTCTGTGCTGATGACTTACCTTGGAGTGAACTACTACCTTTCAGGTCTCCATTCTTATGGAAGTGGTGCCGGTTTGCAGTTCCCGGTTTCAATCGTAGTCTTTTATGGAATTGTTGGAGTTCTCGCTTTTATGGCCAAAAAGAATGATAGTGCATCAAAGCAGAGTTAGTCTTTCTTATTAAAACAGTTTGTCAATGTATAAGTTACCCCTGACCGGTTTTACGGAACCTGTCAGGGGTTTTTATTGCACGAATAATATTTTTGAAACTTTCGTCCTGTTTATTTAAAGTGTGGAACTTTTGTGTTATACCAAACAAAAACTATTCAATTCGTTGGATTTTTTCCCGCAATTTTTAATTTTACTAAAAAATGTATTCCTATGACTGTAAAACGCACGTTTGATATTCTTGAAAATTGTCTTAAAAACTGCCCTCGTCCAGATGCCGTAGCTGGTAAATATGGGAACCAATGGGTAACCTTTAGTACTGAACAGTTTGCCCGCCAATCGGAGTTGCTTGCTCTTGGACTCCTTGCCATTGGTATTAAAAAGGGGGATCGTGTTGCGACAGTTTCAGGAAATCGTCCCGAATGGAGTTTTGTAGATATGGCCCTTGCCATGACCGGTGCAGTTCATGTTCCGGTTTATCCTACTATTAGCGAGGAGGAATACCGCTATATTTTCACCCATGCTGAAACGCGTTTTATTTTTGTCTCAGATGAAAAATTATATAAGAAACTGAGCCCCATGGTTGGCCAGATTACCAGTCTGGAACAGGTTTTTGTTTTCAATGAAGTTGCAGGCGCAACGAATATTAATTCATTCTATGAAAAGGGGGCCTCCAGGGAACAGGAGCTATCGCCGGTACTATATCAGATAAAGGATTCAATCAAGGAGGAGGAGATGGCAACAATGATCTATACCTCAGGAACTACCGGAATTCCCAAAGGGGTGATGCTATCACACCGGAATCTGGTTTCTAATTTTACCACACATGCCAATAATTTTGATCTTGGAACAGCACATAAATCGATATCATTCCTACCCCTGTGTCATATATTCGAACGTATTGTGAATTATAATTTCCTTTACAAAGGGATTGGGGTCTATTATGTGGAATCACTGGCACAGATCATGCCTGCGATTAAGGAGGTTCAGCCACATATTTTCTGCGGTGTCCCCCGATTACTGGAGCGGGTTTACAACAGTATTCTTACCAAAGGAAAGCAGTTAACCGGGATTAAAAAGACCCTCTTTTTTTGGGCCGTTGACCTGGGTCGTGTTTATGAGCATAATATGAAGATGTCGCTATGGTACCGGATTAAACTTGCTGTTGCCGATAAACTGATCTATTCGAAATGGAGGGCCGGATTAGGAGGAAATCTTCAGATTGTTGTTTCGGGAGGGGCCTCCTTACAACCCCGGATAGCACGGGTTTTCAGCGCTGCAAAAATCTACGTTCTCGAAGGGTATGGATTAACAGAAACATCACCAGTGGTTGCTGTTGGAAACCTCATGACCCATGAATTAAAGGTGGGTACCAATGGACCGGTATTGCCCGGTGTCGAGGTTAAAATTGCTGAAGACGGAGAAATTTTAACTAAAGGACCAAATTTGATGATGGGCTATTATCGTGAGCCCGAGCTTACAGCCGAGGTAATCGATAAAGATGGTTGGTTTCATACCGGGGATATCGGTATTCTGGACGAGGGTAAATATCTCAAGATTACGGACCGGAAAAAAGAGATATTTAAACTCACAGGAGGGAAATATATTGCTCCCCAGATGATTGAGAATAAATTAAAGGAGTCGATGTTCATCGATCAGGTTATCGTAATCGGAGATCATGAGAAATTCGCAAGTGCCATCATCTCTCCTAATTTTGAATATCTTCATGATTGGTGTTCATCACAACAAATTCTTTATAAGGATAATGCTGAGGCAATCATCCAGTCTAAGGTTCAGGCAGAATTTCTAAAAGAGGTAAAGGAAATTAATAAAACTTTGGGGCAACACGAGGAGATCAAACGATTCCGGATCACAGCTGATTCGTGGAGTGCACAAACCGGCGAATTGTCTCAAACACTAAAACTTAAACGCAAAGTTATTGAGGCCAAATATAAGGGATTGATTGAGGAGATATTTGCCCCTTCGCGTGAGGAGGAGTAGCCAGATCAGGATTTTTTATGGGACGTTTATTTACGTCTTGAGTAGCGGAAATAACCAAATTTCAGGGATATTATCGCATTAAAACCGCTAAGATCATCTTGCGTAATCGTTCCATAAGTGACGTTAGCCGTATAACGGTAGGTCGTGCCGATCCCAAGTTTGGCATATCTCCAGATATTGGCCTCGATAAGCATGCCGGGTTCAGCGAAGATGAAGTTCGGACTGCCTGTTATCGCAGAGGTATTTCCTGTAATTTGAAGTTGACCAAGACCGGCAGAGAGCGGGAACGTGAGATGAACCACTTGAGTTGGCCATATGGTATATTCAAAATGGACCCCTTCAAATGCCATTTTAAGATTGCCTGTCCCTATCGGTTGTGGTAAGTGGATATTATTTATGGTTGTATTGTAAACTGCTCCAATGGAAATTTTCCTGTTGATAATCACTCCAACTCCTAAGCCTCCAATCATGGTACGCTGAAGGGCGATCTGGCTGTATTCAAAGTTTGGATTAAGGTATAATGCTAAATCTCTGGGCTTGTCCCTGAATAATTTATCCATTGGTTTAATCTGTCCCTTTAGATTTAAAACGCCAAAAACAGCCAGAGTTAAAATCAAAAATATTTTCATGTGATTAACGATTTATAGTAAAATAAATTTTTGATAAAGATAAAAAAACAGGATGTTTTTTATGCAACGTTTTCAATAATCCTGCCATCTTTGTAATTCCTATTTAAGCCTCAAAAGTGCTGATATTTCAATTTTTACATTATAATTACACTTTAAATAAATCGAAGACTGATTTTTACTGAAAAGGTTTAAATTTGTCACGCTGAACTTTAATTTAGGTATGGAAAAAATATTGATCACCGGAGCTACCGGCAATGTGGGATTAAGTACGCTGAAGTTGTTGTATAGCCTTAATCCAGAGGGTGTTGAAGTGGTGGCGGCTGTAAGGGATATTGAACGGGCAAAGAAAATTGAAGGGATTGAAAACTGTAATTTCTGCCATTTCGAATTTGATGAGCCTGGCACGTATGATGCTGCACTCGAAGGAGTAACACAAATTGTACTGATAAGGCCAAACCAGGTTTCGGATGTTTCCCGCTATATTTTCCCTTTCCTGACAAAAGCAGAGAAGATTGGTGTACGCCATATCGTTTTTGTGTCGATCGTAGGGGCTGAACGGAATCGTATTTTTGCCAACCACCGGACAGAAAGTCATTTTAAAAAATTAAGTATTCCTTCCACCATTCTGCGCCCCTCATTATATATGCAGAATCTCACTTCACTCCATCGGCATGATATTTTGGATCATGACCGAATCCATGTTCCTGCAGGACATGGTCTGGTTAACTATATTGATGTTCGGGATGTCGCAGAGGTTATTGTGGCCTCGCTGATGAATCCGGTATATGAAAACCAATCGTTTGAGCTTACAGGGCCTGAGCCGTTTGATTTTTATCAGATTGCAAAAATGTTTTCGGATGAATTAGGGCGGGAAATTAAATATACAAAACCTTCGACAATAAAATTTGTACGGCAAAAGTTGCTGGACAAGAAACATTTACTCTACGTAGTGACCCTCTCTTTGCTCTATTCTGCCGCTAAGAGTGGTAAAATGAATAATACCAATGATGTATTTCATTCAATTACAGGACACGATCCGCGTAATCTGGCTGATTTTATCCATGAATACAGGGAGTGCTGGATCAAAACAGCTCAGGATCAGGAGCTTCTGAAGCCACGAAAAAGGTTGCGCCGCAGGCGACTTTAGCGGAAGTGAATTCCGGACTCAATGTCCGGCCTTCAGTTTAATATTATCCCCATGAATTAGTAAAAATTAGTTTGATTTTCTGTATATTTAAGGGAATCTAATTTTTACTGATATGAAAACGACACAAACTTTTTTGATGTTATTTTTTTGTCTGTTATTTATTGATCTGAATGCCCAATTAGACATTGGAAAAAAAATAGAAAATCAGACAAAGAACAGAGCCAACAAGAATGTTAATAAGGAGATTAATAAAGGGTTCGATGCGGTGGAAAATGGGGTTAAGGATATTTTTGGAAAGAAAAAGCCTGTCCCGCCTCAAAAAGCAGTAAAGGATACTATTGCAAAAGTTCAGAACCTGAAAACAACGCAGCAAACAGCTAACCTGCCGGCTAAACCTTCACTTCAGACCTATTCCAAGTTTGACTTTGTGGCAGGGGAAAAGGTTATTTTTTATGATGACTTTACTGCTGAAAATGTAGGCGACTTTCCTGTTCAGTGGAATACTACAGGTTCAGGCGAAGTGGTAACGACCAATCTTTATGAAGGAAGATGGTTTAACTTAACCAACGGCAGAGGAGCAACTACCCTGGATTCACCAATAGAATTGCCAGATAATTACACAATCGAGTTTGATGTGATCCCGCAAAAAGACCTTAAAAACAATAATAATACTGCTTTCTCTTTTAATATCATCAGTACCACCAAACCTAAAGATATCAACTATGGTTTGGCACGGCCTGGTGACGCAGCTATCCGGTTTGCGTTTGAATACTCCACCGGTTATTCAACCTATTTCAGAGATAACACGCCCGGTCTGAGTGGATCTGACCCGACCAGGTTATTGGCAGACAAAAAATACAAAGTTTCTGTATGGGTTCAAAAGGAGAGAATCAGGCTATACGTTGACCAGGAAAAGATTTTTGACCTTCCAAAAGCGATGTCGAAAAATTATAAGTATAACATGATCCGTTTTGACAGAGGAACTACCATGATTGGAAATATACGGGTGGCTACTGGTCTTCCCGACATGCGCAGCAAACTGATTACTGAAGGTAAACTCATTAGTTATGGCATTTATTTCGATGTCAATAAGGATGTTGTTAAACCGGAATCGTATGGTACATTAAAAAATATTGCCGCTGTGTTAACTGAAAATCCCGGTGTACGGGTCAAAGTAGTGGGCCATACCGATAGCGATGGGGCTGACGCAGCTAATCTTGATCTCTCGAAACGGCGCGGCGCTTCAGTTAAAAATGAATTGGAAGCTGGTTTTGGAATTGATCCCGCCCGCCTTGAATCGGATGGTATGGGCGAAAGTCTACCTGTGGCTCCCAATGATAACCTGCTTAATAAGGCGCTTAACCGCAGAGTGGAGTTTATTAAGTTATAAAAGAGATAACTATTTTTGATGAATAGAATGTAGCTCTTCCTGAGAGTCTGTCAAATAAAGGTTGTTAAACAGCTGGTTTTTAAGGGTGTAATGAATCCATCAGTGTGGGTCGGACTTTGAGTCGGGCTCCCACTGCCTTTTAGCTCTCCCTTTTGCCGTGTAGCAGTAAATTAACAGCATCTTGCAATGAGCCTGCCTTGGTGACTGATCCGGAGTTTACAAAGTAGATCTCATCAGCATTCTCAATGGTGTTTAACCGATGGGCAATGATTATGCGGGTTGTGCTTTCAGGTAACTTTCTGAGAATTTCCTCGAGTAATTGCTCTGTTACAGTATCAATATTGGCAGTCGCCTCATCAAGAATCAATAGTTCCGGCTTGCGCAATACGGCCCGAATAAAGGCAATAAGTTGCTTTTGACCCAGGCTGATCCCTTCCCCCGATGATTTTATTTCTGCAGTTAATCCCCCGTCAAACCGTTCGAGTAATCCATCCAAACCAGATTCGGATAATATTTCAGACAATCCGACGTTTGAAATATCGTTCAGTTGAGCGTTTCCATAAAGGATATTATCGCGGATGGTTCCGGTGAACAAAAAGGGTTCCTGCAGGATAAATCCGATTTTGGAACTGCGTGTTTCAATATCCATTGAACGAATATCTACCCCGTTCAGGATCACTTTCCCCGATGTGGGATCGTACAACCGGGACATAAGTGAGGCAGTTGTTGTCTTTCCCCCACCTGTTGGACCGACAAAGGCATAGGTCTTACCTCGTTCGAGGTCAAAATTTACATTCTTAAGAATTTCATTTCCGGTTGTATATGCAAACGAAACATCCCGAAACGAAAGCAGATAGCTGGTTTCTTGTTTGTCATCCGACTCAATCACATTGAGATTATTTTCAAGAACCAATATTTGTGAAATCCGGTCCCACCCGGCGAGAGCTACCTGAAAGTTGGCCCACAATGCGGCAATCTGACGTAATGGATTATAGAACTGCGCGATATATCCCAGAAAGCTGATTAGTAAACCAATTGAAAATTGTCCTGCCGCGATTAGCGAAATGCCAAATGTAAGCACAACCATTTGCCCGATGGTTGACGAAAAGCCGTATACAGGTGTAAACATGTTATTTGCAATGCCGGCTTTCACAGCAGTCTGGTAATTTTCTGCATTGACCTGTTCAAAGCGCTGACGGAAATAGTCGCGGCGGTTAAATGCAACAATTACCTTGAAATTATTCAGACTCTCCTGAATCTCTGCGCTCAGGTTTCCGGTACTTTTCATGTTTTTAGCATTGCTGTTCTTTACCCAGGGTGAGATGCCTCGGGTGAATATCCATAATACGAGTGCCGGAGCAAGGGCCGCAAGTCCAAGTTTGAGGTTGATTGAAAGCAAAAATATTCCCGCTCCCAACATTGTAAATATACTGCTCATAAACTGAACCAGCGACTGCGAAAAGAACAGGTTGATTTTGTCTGTATCGTTATTTACCCTTGAAATCAGGTCGCCGGCCTTATTTTGATTGAAAAAATCAATAGGTAACTCCTGCAGTTTATTGAAGATCGTATTGCGTAAATTAAATAACATCCTTTGCCCCACACGGCCCATTAGTTGGGTCTGTGTATAGCCGCTCACCAAAGCCACTGAAAAAACAGCAAATAAAATAATTGAATATCTGACAACTCCTTCATAATGTTTCGTTACCACAAAGTTGTCTACTGCATGCCCCATCAGATAGGGAGCAACAAGGTTTAGACCCGCATTAATAAAAATAAAGAACATCGCAATATAGAGGTTGCTCCTCTCTTCACCCATCAGTGTCATCAACCGTTTAAGGGTCGTTTTCGTACTGACCTTTTCGTTGTATTTAGGTCCCTTATTCAGGTTGAGATTATAGTTCATAGTGATTTGTGCTGCGTTGTGAATTAAAAATCTGAACATATTCCGGACTGCTCTCCATTAGTGACTGATGTGTTCCGGCGGCCAGAATTTCCCCCTCCTCCAAAAGGATGATTTGCCCGTAATTGATTACTGAAGCAATCTTCTGGGTAACTGACAGTAAGGTTATTCCAGGATAATTTCGTGTTACATTATCCAGAATTTTCTGCTCGGTCTGGCTGTCGACACGTGCGGTAAAATCATCGAGTAAAAGGATTTTAGGATTTAGTGCTAAAGCCCGGGCCAGCATAATTCGCTGTTTCTGACCGCCTGAAAGGCTGGTTCCACGTTCACTTACAATGGTATTTAGTCCTTCTGGCAGCGAATCGATGAAATCATTTAATTCGGATGTTTCAATGGCCTTGAGAAGTAAATCATCTGTGACCTTCTCATTAAATGCGATGTTTTCACGCAGACTCATATTGAAAATTACGCTATCCTGGAAAACAAATCCAATTTGATGCTGAAATGTTTCCTTATTATAATTGTTGATGTCGATTCGGTCGAAAAGGATTGTTCCGGATGACGGTTTAATGAGACCTGTAAGTAAATGTAATATTTGTGTTTTCCCTGCAGCAGTAGGTCCAATAATTGCAGTTTTAGTACCCGGCAACAACGCCAGGAAGATATTCTTTAAGACGGGCTTGTCACCGTAAATTACCGAGACATCCTGAATCTCCACAGTTCCTTCCAGTGGAGTATCTATAGTGCCTTCCTCGCGCGTCTCTTCAGCATCGAGAACTAGGCAAATTCGGCCATAGGCAACAGATGCCTGTACTACGAAATTGCTGATAAATCCTATAATGATTATCGGAAAAATAAGGATCACCAGATACGAAGAGAATGCCGCAAAATCGCCTAATGACATGGCCCCATTAATCACATAATGCCCTCCAAGGGCCAGAATAACCAGTGACGCCATGTTTGAAACAAACACCACAATAGGTATCAGCGTAGCGAAGAGCTTTAATATTGATATGCTCAGATTTTTGGCCTGCGTATTGGCATCGAGAAATTTGTTGTATTCCAGCATTTGAGAATTCAAAACTCGGATCAGAGCAGCACCCAGAATACTTTCGTTGATGATTTTATTGAGCCAATCGATCACTTCACGACTTTTCTTAAACAAGACACCTACTTTGCGGAATACAAAGAAAAAAGCGCCGATGATTATCGGGATTATCACCAATACCGATAATGCAAGCTTCCAGTCAATTGAGATTAAAAGAATACTGGCTCCAATGATGATAAATATGGAAGAGGCGAGTGAAACGATCGCCATCGAAACAAAAAGCTTAACCGAATCGATATCTGCAGTAAGATTGGTTAAAAGTTTAGATGGATTAGCCTCCTGGATAAAAGCGTAGCTCTGCCGCGATATTTTATCGGCCAGCTTTGTGCGTAAATCACGGGCAACACGCTCCGAGGCATAGGTCTGCAAAATACCCTGCAGAAAGGTAAATACAAAAATAATGGTGGCGGCAATTAAAAAGCCTATCGTAATTTTATGGTATGAGAAGGTTCCTTTGGTGAAATCATCAATCCCTGAAGAAATCAGTTTCGGAATAACAAGATTTACTGCATTACTCAGTAACGCAAAACCAATTAAGCTGAAAATCATCAGCTTGTAAGGCTTAAGTACGCCGAATATATTTGGCTTTTTCGGTTTTCCTCCCGGTTTATGCTCTCGTGATCTGTTTGCCATCTGAATTAATTCTTTTTCAAAATTTCAAGCTGCAAAGTTAATCGCTCCCATAGAATATAGCTTCACTATTTTTGTTCTTTAAAAACAAATTTAACGTAAATCAACATCGTGCTTCATTTTGTGGTTTACTAATTCAATGATAAAATCCAATTCTGTCGACTTTGTTTACATTAATGTCCCTTTGATTGGAAATCACAAACCTGATAATGACGTGATTACTTACTTTGCAGAATGGATCGAAAAAATTTAAAACACACTGATTCAGGTAAATAACACAACGAAGAACCCCGTTTTTATTCTCAAGGAGGATGTTGCTGAGATGATAGGGCACAGGAGTCTCTTTGAATAGAAATATTCGGTATCGAACTAATTATTATTGCATATGGGCTAAAAATATTACTTTTGAATATCTTATTAAACTAATGGGCCAGGCGACTAACGATATTAAACTTTGGGAGGATTTTAAAAAGGGTGAGAAATACGCCCTTTCCCATATTTATTATCAATATGCAAATCTGTTATATCGTTATGGGCGAAAAATAACGTCAGATGAGGAGTTAATTAAAGATACGATCCAGGACCTTTTCTTTGATCTGATGCGCATGCGAAGTAAACTGGGTGATACCGATCATATCTATTTCTATTTGATCAAGGCGATGCGACGCAGATTATTGCAGAATATTAATCTGGCCGCCAAAAATCAGAAACAGGACAAAGAAACAAAGACCCATCCATTGAATATTGTCTATTCATTTGAAGATGAATGGATTTTAAAAGAAGAACTTACCGAAAAAGAAGAAGTTGTCCGCAAAGGGCTTGCAAAGCTAAGCCCCAAACAGCGTGAAATCCTATACTATCGCTTTACCTGCGATTTTGAATACGATAAGATTTGTGAAATTATGCCCATGAAATACGATTCTGCCCGTAAAATGGTATTTCGCGCTTTAAAAACCCTTCGGGAACACCTTAGTGAGACAACTTTGGTCCTGTTTGTATTACGTATAGCTTTGATTTAATAGGATAAACAGGAAATTTTATTCCTTACTTTTACTCTGCTAATTTTTTAGTTGTTAAAAAA
Source organism: Prolixibacteraceae bacterium (assembly GCA_947475715.1). GTDB lineage: Bacteria > Bacteroidota > Bacteroidia > Bacteroidales > Prolixibacteraceae > JAAFHB01. The sequence goes on along the minus strand of CANJNY010000007.1, from coordinate 18,278 downwards.
GATTAAAAATAGTTGGAGTTTGGAGTCCACAAAATCAGTAAAACATCCTTTGTATAATTATACATTTCAGAACAGAATAAAATTGAGACCAGAATTTTTAAATCTTTCCATTGAAGAGCTTCTTGAGCAACCAGAATTTAGTTCATGGATGCTTCATCGTACCCATCAAAAGGAATGGGAATTATTTCTTGCTGAAAATCCTGAATTCAAATTCAGGGTAATTAAAGCAAAGAAAATCCTCGATTTATTGAGTAACCGGTCAGAAAACCTTACTGACGAAGCTCTTTTAACGATATGGAAAAATATTGATGATTTTGATAATACGCTTAAAGGGCGTTTCCAAAGTATCCGCATTTTGTCAATAATGCGTTATGCTGCGGTGATTGTTTTCATCCTTTTTATCGGATCAGCTGGCTTTTGGGCTTATCATTCTCGGCATCAACCGTATATTTATGCAGCGTCAATTGGTTCGTCAGGGGTCAACCAGTCGCAGTTATTGCTATCCAATGGTACGAGGGTTGATCTGGCAAAGAAGAATTCTAAAATTGCAGTGAATGGTGATCAGAAAATTGTAATTGACAATGATCAGGTGATTGATTTAAGTAAGGTCGATGGAGCTGATGATTCCAGAATGAATGAGGTGGTTATTCCATTTGGCAAGAAGTCGCAGTTAATACTTGAAGATGGCACCAAAGTATGGCTCAATGCCGGGAGTCGCATGGCTTTTCCGACCAGGTTTTCCGGAAAGAAAAGGGAGGTGTTTCTTGATGGTGAAGCCTATTTTGAGGTTGCACATAATAATGATAAGCCATTTTTAGTAAACACCAGTGAAATTTCGATTAAAGTCTTAGGTACCAGGTTTGATGTCTCTGCATATAATTCCGATAACGTGACTGAAACGGTATTGCTTGAGGGGAAAGTTTCGGTAAGTGACCTTTCTGTTTTAGGGATTTTAAAACATGAAACTATTTTATCCCCCAACCAAAAGGCTTGTTTTGATCGTGATGCCCATTCCATAACAGTTAAAAATGAGACGGATGGTGATTTTGCAATTGCGTGGACTGAAGGGTGGTTTAAATTCTCGCAGCAGAGCCTTAAGGATGTGATTGCTAAAATGCAGCGGTATTATAATGTTCAGTTTGTTTTTGACTCCGATTTTTCAACAGCCGACCTGATTTCAGGGAAGCTGGATCTTAAAGAATCCGTAGGACAGGTAATGATTGCCCTCTCGGATGTTGCCAATCTGCAGTTTCGTGTAGATGGGAATAAGATTTACATCTACAAAAAAATTAGTGAATTGCTTATGATAAAGTGAAAAAGCCGACAGGTCTGCCAACCTGCCGACTTTAGTGATTGATTTTAATAGTGTTTAATTAAAACTTTTCTAAGGTATGAAAAAAAAGTGCAAAAGGAGATCCTTCCCTTCAGGAGGTATTTCAAAAATTTTATTACGTATGAAACTGCTAACCTTTTTTCTTCTGTTATCCATGGTAACAGCAACTGCGAGCACCTATTCGCAGCAAACCAAATTCAATATTAAGTTAAGTGGTGCTACTGTTAAGGAGGTATTCCATGATATTGAGGCGAATAGTGGTTTTATTTTGCTGTATAATGAGAAACAATTGGATGTGGCGCGCAAGGTTGATATTGATGTTACTGACAAAACTGTTGAGTCTATTCTCGATCAGCTTTTTGCAGGGACGAATAACACCTTTAAAATTTATGACCGCCAAATTGTAATTTTAACTCAGCAAAAGAGTGATACACCTTCGGTCCTTAATGTTGTTACAGAAACTGAACAAAAGAGAGATGTAACAGGTATTGTGAAAGATAGTAAAGGAATACCGCTTCCTGGAGTAACTGTCGTTGCAAAAGGGACAACATCTGGAACCGTTACCGATAACAACGGACAATTTACCTTAACGGTGCCGGTAAATGCGAAAACACTCGTTTTCTCATTTGTGGGTATGAAGTCACAGGAAGTTGTATATTCCGGTGCTGCCACGCTTAATTTAGCGATGCAGGATGAAATAACCGGTCTTGATGAGGTTGTGGCTATTGGTTATGGTACACAAAAGAAAAGTGACTTAACAGGTGCTGTAGCTAAAGTTACCAATAAAGAACTAACGTTAGGTGGCACAATCAGCAATGCAGCCCAGGCATTGCAAGGTAGAACTGCCGGTGTTCTGGTGGTTCAAAACTCAAAGGCACCAGGTGGAAGTATCTCGGTGAGAATTCGTGGTGCAAATTCAATCAGCAGTACCAATGAACCGCTTTATGTGGTTGACGGTTTCCCAACATCAACAGGAGCCGATATCAATCCAAATGATATTGAGTCGATGGAGATTTTGAAAGATGCTTCAGCAACTGCAATTTATGGTGCCAGAGGCGCCAACGGGGTTATCCTTATTACAACCAAACGGGGTAAGTCAGGCGAGAGTAGTATAACCTATTCCGGCTATACCGGTGTTCAGAATGTGGTTAATCCTTTTAAGATGCTTACTGGAAAGCAATATATGAACCTTGCAAATAGTTTATACAAGGAGATTGATGGACAGCAAAACCAGGAAAATGCAGTTTACACCCAATCACAACTTCAGTCGGATGTCAATACGAACTGGATCAAGGAGACCAGCCGTGGAGGAATCGTTCAGGATCACAACGTTCAGTTCAAAGGGGGATCCGAAAAAACTCAGGTTTTAACAAGCCTAGGTTATTACGATCAGAAGGGAGTTTTGAAAAATACCGATTTCTCACGCTTCTCTGCCCGTATTAATGTCGATCAGAAAGTTAATGAGTTTATCAAGGCCGGTACTTCTGTTATGGCGCAAAGGGTAAAATCAAATTACCAGCTTTATGCGGGAAATATCCTGAATGAAAATATTCTTTTAAGTATCCTTACCTACGATCCAACGGTAAACCCTAAAAATACCGATGGTACTTATGGTCGTCCTCCAGGCGGAAGAGGAGATAATCCTCTTGCGAACCTTTTGGAACGGACCAACGATTTAGGAAAAGACAGGGTTAATGGAAATGCTTACCTTGAAATCCATCCAATTGATGGTTTGATGGTTAAGGCAAATGGGGGCGTGGAGCTTATCCATAATTTTCAGGGTTCCTATTTACCCCGTTCAACTTATCAGGGTGGAATTGACAAAGGTGTAGCAACAACCCGTGACGATGCAGCAACCAAGCAACTTTTTGATGCTTATGTTCAATATACAAAAAAACTGGCGGATATCCATTCGTTTAGTGTTATGGCCGGATATTCCTACGAAAAAATCCAGTCAGAATACCGGATCGTAGGGGTAAAGGGGTTCTCGACTGATCTCTATTCCTATAACAATTTGGGTGCTGCTGCTTCGCTGATCAACAAAGCTTCCTTTAAAGGGGAGAATATTCTGATCTCTTATTTTGGCAGAGCGAACTATTCGTTAAAAGATAAATACCTCCTTACGATGACCATGAGAAAGGATGGATCCTCACGGTTTGGAGCAGACACTCAATGGGGCTCATTCCCATCCGGTGCATTTGCCTGGAGGATGATTGAGGAGCCATTTATTAAGAACCTGGGTGTTTTCACTAATTTGAAATATCGTTTAGGGTATGGTAAAACAGGAAATGACCAGATCGGTAATTATGCCCGGTTTGCTTTGATATCCAATGTTCATTTAACTTTTGACGGAAATAACAATGTTTCAGGAACCCATATGAATCCGGGAACACCTGAAAATCCGGGACTAAAATGGGAAACAACATCCCAATACAATACCGGTTTTGATATGGGATTTCTTAATAACAGGCTTACCGCCACCGTTGACCTTTACTACAAAAAGACAACTGACCTGCTGATCAATAAAGCATTGCCTTTATATTCAGGATTTGTGAGCGGACAGAGCAATGTCGGTTCAATCGAAAATAAAGGGATTGAAATCGAGTTGCTATCCAATAACCTGACAGGTAAATTCAAATGGGATACCCGGTTTAACTTCGCCATTAACAGAAATAAAGTGCTTGATTTAGGCGGAGGTGGCGATATTCGTATTGGCTCTTCCAAACCGATGGGAAATGTATCTGAAGAGGATTTCGCAGTTATCCGTGTTGGTCAATCACTTGGGACACTCTACGGGTATAAATACAACGGGGTTCTGCAGCAGGGTGAGACCTATGCGCCACAACCAAATTCCAAACCGGGAGATCCAAAATTTATGGATATCTCAGGTCCCGCAGGTGTACCGGATGGTAAAATAACCTCGGCTGACCGGACTATCCTTGGATCGGCTACCCCTAAGTTTATTTATGGACTGACCAATACCTTCACATACAACAATTTTGACCTCTCAATTTTCCTTCATGGCTCACAAGGGAATCATTTGTTGAATATGACCCGTATGAATCTGGAGTGGTCTCATACAACAGAGGCGCTTAATCGGTGGACTCCAACCAATACTAAAACGGATATTCCGCGAAACGGATTTTATTACTCCAAATACGGCGGTTATATCAATGACCATTTCATTGAAAATGCCTCCTTCCTCAGGGTTAAGAATATAACTCTTGGATACACTTTGCCACAGAAAATAAAGTTCTTAAAATCGTGCAGGATCTATGTGATTGCCGAAAATGTATTGACGATTACCGGTTATTCCGGCTGGGATCCTGAAGTCGATACAAAAGGCTATGAAACTGGCGGTTCAGGCCAGACGGCCAATGCCGGTGCAGGATTGGATTTCAATGCTTATCCAAGTATGAAATCGTATTCAATTGGTGTAAATGTCACATTTTAACACCCCGTTTAATTGTTAACATATAAAAGATAAACGATATGAAATATACATATTTAATTCTTGCACTGGCCCTGATGGTTGGTTGTACAAAATTAGAGCCGAAGTTTTACACTGATTTAACTACGGGGAATGCTTATTCATCAGAGAGCGACATTAATGCTGCACTGGTGGGTGTCTATGCCGATCTTGCTCCATTCCCGGGTGATGGGTGGATGTACTATAATGGTTATCTGATTATGACCACAGATTATACCACCGATATGGGATTCTCTACAGCAGCCGGTGACCCGACGAAAATGTCCAATTTTACCTATGATGCAAACAACCGGTATATTCGGTACAATTGGCAATATATGTTTCAGGTAATCAGTAATGCCAACCTGTTGTTGTCTAAAGTAAAAGATGTCCCAATGACCGATGAAAAGAAGAATCAGGTTATGGGACAAGCCAGATTTTTAAGGGCTCTGGCTTACAGGGATTTAACAGATGCCTGGGGGCCGGTTCCTCTGATCCTGGATGTGATGTCTCCCTCCGGACTTATTAATGTGGCATTGGCACCTGTTGCAGATGTCGATAAAGCAATTATAGAAGATTGTAAATATGCAAGTGAGAACCTTCCCCAGTCATGGAGTTCTGCAGATGGATTATCCCGGGCAACCAAAGGGGCAGCTTTGACTCTGCTTGGTCAGGTTTATATGAGATCGCATGATTATGCCAATGCTAAAACATATATTGATCAGGTTTTGACACTTAAGGATGCCGGAGTATATGCGTTAAATCCTGATTTCAAAAACGTTTGGTCCGAAAGTAATAAGTTTGATAAAGGGATGATATTTTGTATCATGCATGAAGCAGCTATGAATGGTGGCGAAATTGCAAACCATTTTGGCCCTGCAGATCATCGCGAGGTAACTAACAGATGGCAATATTATGCTGTTTCACTTCAGTTCTGGAGAAAGTATAGTGATGCAGATCCCCGCAAAGAGTTCTTTTATTTTAATTATGAGGGTAAAGATCCCCGTGATGGCTCAACCGACCATGGATTTTATTATATGATGCCAGCCGCCGGACAAACAACACCACCCAATGATACGACTAAATTGCTGGTCAATGTGGCTACTAAAAAGTACTCCTACGAAATGGTATCAGACTCCTATTATGATGGCAGAACAATCCCTGTGTTAAGAATAGAGGATGTAATTTTAAATAAGGCAGAGATCGAAAATGAACTTTCAGGTCCTTCTGCAGCTCTCCCTTTCCTTAACACAATCAGAGCCAGGGCAGGAGCACCTGTATATGGCTCTGTTGGCTTCCCGGTTCCGGCATCAAAACCAGAGATGGCTCAAAAGATCCTGGACGAGCGCGGATTTGAACTTGTTTTCGAATACAAACGCCGGCCTGATTTGATCCGCTTCGGGAAATATGAGGAGACCTGTAATGCTTATCTTACATCACGCGGCCTGAGTGCATCTGTAAAGCCCAATATGAAATTTCTCCCTTATCCATTGGTCGATTCTCAGCTGAATACATATATGGCAGCAGAGAACAATAACAGATTGCCATAGTGGACACCTGGTGCCCTAAATAATATCGGTTTCGATTCTTAATAAATAGTGTGTAAACTGTCGGATACTAATAGAAGGTATCCGGCAGTTTTTTAAAATTGGAGATTCCCTGATTAAATATGAATGATTTTCCAAGAAGGTTTCGGAAATCAATTCAAGTAATACCATTATAGTAACTTAGCTGCGGTAAGGAAATCTGCAGCAATTAAACCTTTGTAGAATAATAAAAATTGACCATGAAGAAATTGATGAAGATTTTGATCCCCGGTTTTTTTGTGATCATATTTTTGGTTTTAGCAATAACCTGGTTTCTTCAGGATATTCAAATCCAAAGCGTAGTCCTAACCTCTCCCAATAACCTGGCTTTTCAGGAGAATATAAAAATCAACCTGAACAAACCTTCCGCATTGTATGTGCGTTACTGGATCAAAGGTTCGGATGAGAAATTCAGAACAACAGAAACAGCTGAATCATTGGAGCATACAGCCCACCTTATGTTGCTTCAGACTGATACCACTTATGAGTATCAGATTGTAATGGACCATTTTATGGGTCAAAGCTCAAAAATATTCTCCTTTCATACTCCCAAACAATCTCCGTGGCTTAAGATTCCATGGATAAGTCAGGAACAGCCTCACGATCAAACGGCTCTCGGTGATGGTTTGATTATGCTTTGTTATGGCCGTATTCCCGGATACATTGCAATGGTCGACGGAAAAGGTCAAATCCGGTGGTACTGGCAAATTAATGATATTGGGATAAGGGCTGCAACATTTACTCCTCAGGGGACAATTCTTGCGATGCTCAGGCCACCGAAAACGGATGCCATAGACGATACTCCCAAGAGTGAAGTAGAGATCCTCAACGAACTTCATGTACCAATGCGGCGTGGAAGCATGGGTTTTGCCGGTGGAACTGCAATTGCAGAGATAGACCTTACCGGGAAAATGCTTTGGCGTATTGATCTGGATAAGCTCGATAATAGTGAATTCAAAGTTATTCATCATGATGTACTGAAGGATAAACGTGGATATGTTCACACCCTTTACAGACCAAAGAAGATTATCAATATGGCCCAGATTGGCGGATCTGGCATCGATACTCTGGGTGGTGACGGAATTTTGGTAATTGATAGCACCGGACGTGAGATTCATAAATGGAGCGTGTGGGACCATTGGGATATTAAAAAGGATCCCTTTATCAAACGGTTTGCCTACGACCGTTTTCATATGAATTCCCTTATTTTTGACAAAGACAGTAATTACCTGGTCTCTGTCGCAGTGGAGGATCAAATATGGAAAATTAATTCAAAAAGTGGTCAAATCATGTGGAAATTTGGCAAAAACGGAGATTTCAAAATGGATACTTCAGCCTGGTTTTCGTTCCAGCACTCGATAAATCTGAACTCCAGAGGTGAGCTTATGCTTTTTGATAATAATCTTTTCAAAAAGGAGTCACGTGCACTCTCTTTTGATCTGGATTCCAGGTCCAAGAGCGCAATTACAAAAATAAACGCACCTCTTCCCAAATCAAAATATACTTCCCGAATGGGGAGTGCTTACCTTTTACCAAACGGAAATTTATTACAAACCAGTGCAAAAACCGGCACGGTGATGGTTACAACAGATTCCGGAAAAATACTCTGGGAATTACATGCCTTTTTTGTCCCTTACCGGTCGGAATATGTCCCCGAAGAGTTTTGGCGGAAATATTTTAAAAGAGAATAGTTAAAATATTTTCATGCCGGAAAAACAATATAAAATCACGCAAAGCCGTAAATACGTAAAGGTTAATTTGTATATAATTAATTATTTAGACATTTATAGTTAATGCTCTAAGTGATTTCTGAATACCTATTTTGAATTTAATTTATTTTTTTTCTTTGCGACCTTGCCTCTTTGCGTGAGTCAAAGAGTTTTACGGAGATACAATGGTTTTTCATTGTAGTTTCTTGATTTTGAAATCAAAACCTAATTAAAGTACCATGAAAACTACATTTCTGATTTTGATGCTTTTAATGAGTCTTTGCCAGGTAAATAACCTGCAGGCTCAGACTGCAATTCCGGCTTCCCGGCTTTATGGTACAGGAACCTGGAATGCCGATTCTCTGGGTAATCATCGCGTTGTAATGAACGTGGATAAGCAATCCGAAATAGTTTTGGCACATATCCCCTGGCGTCGTCGTGATTTTCACCCTGAACTGAAAAGCATCCTTATTATCGAGGCCTCAACCGGAAAATTAGTGCAGAACCTCCTTCCTGTAACAGTTAACCGCGAATTTGGAGATGTGCTATTTCAATCCAGCGCCTCCGGTGAGTATTATTTTTATTTCCTGAAGTATAAAGCCGACGGGAAATCGAACTATCCTAAAATAAAATATCCCGGATTCCTGCAGAGCGCCTCAGCTGAATGGTTATCCAAAGCTGAATCAGCAAAGAAAAACCTTAAATCAGTTCCACTGGCTTCCATCGTTCAGTTTCAATCTGTTGATGACTTTAATTCCTTTTATCCGATGGAACTAATCGCAACAAAGGATGAGGTGAATACACTGGTTAAGAAAAATGGCAATGCGGCATACCTCACATTTACCGAAAGCCGAGAAAATCAGATTAAGATGACAACAGACCTGCCGGCTAAATGGATTGCAGACGGGGCAGGCAAGGGGTTCTCGGGCAAAGCTAAAAAGGGTGAATATTTTACATTTCAGATCGGGGTTTATCCGGTAACAGGGGAAATGGAAGATATTAAAATAACTTTTTCTCCCCTGATAAATGGAGGGATGGGAAAAATAGGTTCAGAATCATTTACGTGCTTTAATCTTGGTGGTATTGACTGGGAGGGGAAAACTTTTGTTAAAAAATGCCCGGTGGGAAAGGGAAAAGTTCAACCACTGTGGGTAGGTTTTCAGGTGCCTGAGGATATTGCAGCCGGCATTTACAAAGGTGAGGTTAAGTTAATTCCAAAGAATATGCCGGCCAAAGTAATTCCACTTAAAATGGAGATTGAATCTGCTGAAATCATCGCTTCGGGAGATAACGATCCCGGAAAAATGTCGCGGCTGCGCTGGTTGAATTCCACCCTTGAGAATAATGATGAAACGGTGGCTCCCTATACTCCTTTGACCGTTAACGGAAATACAATTGAATGTCTGGGAAGGGAAGTCACACTGAATCAGTTTGGTTTGCCTGAAAGTATCACTTCTCATTTTTCGGAGAGTGTAACTAAAATATTACCTCAAGGACGCGAGCTCCTGGCTGCACCTGTTCATTTTATTGTTGAACAAGATAAAAAAATCTCGGTTTGGAATAAACCCACGTATCATTTCACCAAAAAAGCTGAGGGTGCTGTGGCGTGGGATATTGAGAATGAAACATCTTCACTCAGCTTAAAAGGAAAGGGACAGATGGAGTTTGATGGTAATATCGACTATCAGTTTGTATTAACGGCCAGGGAGGATATGAAGGTTAGCGATATCCGTCTCGAAGTTCCGTTTAAACCGGAGGCGACTAAATATATGATGGGTCTTGGACAAAAAGGTGGATTTCGCCCCGCTGAACTTAAATGGAAATGGAAGGTTGAGAACAATCAGGATGGCCCTTGGATCGGAGATGTGAATGCGGGTCTTCAGGTTCGCCTTCGGGACAACCATTATTCCCGTCCGCTAAATACCAACTTTTATCTTTCAAAACCGCTTTATATGCCTGATTCATGGTTTAATAGTGCGAATGGAGGAATCGATATCATTTCACAGGGAACTGATGCCGTTCTGCTCTCTTCATATTCTGGTGAACGGACAATTAAAAAAGGGGAACAACTTCATTTTTATTTTAACTTCCTCATTACCCCATTCAGAACAATTAATACAACCAAACAATGGCACGACCGCTATTATCACAGCTATAAACCAATCGATACGATCAAGTCCTATGGTTCAAATACGATTAATATCCATCATGCTAACGCGATAAACCCCTATATCAATTATCCGTTCCTTCGCCCTCAAACAATGAAGAGCTATATTGATTCTGCACATACCGAAGGGTTGAAGGTTAAAATCTATTATACTGTACGGGAACTTTCGAATAAATCGCCTGAGCTATTTATGCTTCGTAGCCTTGGCGATGAGGTTCTCTCACATGGAAAGGGTGGTGGGTTCTCCTGGTTACAGGAACACCTCGACTCGAATTATATCGCCGCCTGGTTTGTTCCTGATTTAAAGGATGCTGCAATCATCACTTCCGGCATTTCAAGGTGGCATAATTATTACGTCGAAGGGATGAACTGGCTTGTGAAAAATGTAGGTATCGACGGGATTTATATCGACGACATTGCCTTTGATCGTACCACGATGAAACGGGTGCGCAAGATACTTACGAAAAGTAATCCTGAATCGTTGATAGATGTTCATTCTGCCAATCAGTTCAATCCCAGGGATGGTTTTGCCAATAGCGCGAATCTCTACCTTGAACATTTCCCGTTTATTGATCGCCTGTGGTTCGGTGAATATTTTAATTATGATTTCCCTCCCGATTTCTGGCTTATAGAAACTTCAGGAATACCATTCGGATTGATGGGTGAGATGCTCGAAAAGGGGGGGAATCCGTGGAGAGGAATGCTCTTTGGGATGACTGCACGTGCTCCATGGTCCGGTGATCCGGCATCGCTGTGGAAATTCTGGGACAATTTTGGGATTCAGCATGCCGAAATGATCGGTTTCTGGGATAGCGCCTCGCCAATAAGGAGTACTAATGAAAAGGTCAAAGCATCGGTTTACCTTAAAAAGGATGAAGTTCTAATTGCTGTGGCAAACTGGAATCCAGGTGATTCAGAGGTAAAGCTTGACCTGGATATTAAGAAACTTGGATTTACCCCTAAATCGTTAAAAGCGAAAGGATTGGCAGTTGATAATTTTCAACCCGAAATCGAACTTGATTTAAACCAACCCATTTCAATACCAGGTGGAAAAGGATACCTTTTACTTATTAAATAATTATCTTGTTGGTTTAAATGCGGATATGTAAATCATGAAAATAACACCTGATTTCAGAGCTTATCTCATTGTTAATTAGAGGATTATAAATTCAGCTTGTCTCTTAACCCCTAAATTTTGAATCATGAAAAGATTCCTGTTTTTGTTATTGCTGGGATTCGGATCTGTTCCGGTAGCTTCTGCTTCGCCAATGCGCTCACTGATTGCGAAAGCCGGATCGTACGTTCAATTTCAAAAGAGTGATTATATTGCTATTTTTGATAGTACAAAAGTGAAGATGCAGGAGAGCGGCCTAAGCTATTATAATGAGCATCAGCTTATCAAAATTCTTACTCCTGCCGGTGGAAAGCATTTTAATGTTTATAAATATGATTACGATCCGTTGTCTGCCTTTGTCGAGATCCAAAAAATTATCATTTATTATAAAAATGGGAATGAGCGTGAACTGACCTTGAAGGATGAAACCGATTATCCCGCTCCGGCAGGCACCATCCTATGGGGGGCGAGGCAGAAAATGACCGAAATTGGACGCCTTGAGGCAGGTGATGCATTTGAAGTTTATGTCTCCAAAAAGGGATTTACTTATGCCTTACTGGACCAACAAGGTGATGATGAAAAATATATACCACCAATGAAGGGGCATTTTTATGATATTGTCCCTTTCTGGTCAGATTCACCCGTGCTTTCGAAGGTTTATCAGGTCTCAATACCAAATTCAAAGGTTGTTAATTACCAGGTCTATAATGGGAAATTGGATATTTCTAAAGTTAAAGGCACTGAAAGTACCGTTTATGCCTTTTCTCTTTCAAATATAGCTCCGATCACCCCCGAACCGGGCATGGTTTCATTGTCAGATGTTGCACCAAAATTGCTCCTATCCACCTCTCCTGACTGGCAGGCAAAATCAAGATGGTTTTATCAGGTCAACGAAGATTACGGAAGTTTTAAATCAACACCCGAAATAGATCAGAAAGTTAAGGAGATTCTCAAGGGTGCTACCTCCGAAATAGATTCGGTGAGCAAGCTGACCCACTGGGTTGCTGATGAATTACGATACCTGGGACTTTCAATGGGAAAGGGAGAAGGATTTACTTTACATCGCGGAAGCATGAATTTCCTTGACCGTTGCGGGGTTTGTAAAGATAAAGCAGGAATGCTGGTTACGATGCTTCGATCCGCAGGCTTCGAGGCTTATCCTTCGATGACCATGGCAGGCTCACGCATCGATCGGATCCCAGCTGACCAGTTTAATCACTCGGTTACTGCGGTGAAACTTTCAGATGGTAAATTACATATGCTGGATCCTACCTGGGTCCCTTTTGTGCGGGAAATATGGTCCAGCGCCGAGCAACAGCAAAACTACCTTCCTGGAATTCCGGGTGGTTCCGATTTGCTTGAAACTCCGGTTTCTTCACCTGAAAATCATTATGTAAAAATAAATGCCACCTCTGAACTTAATCAGGAGGGGACATTGACCGGTGAAATTTCAGTCACTGCCGAGGGGCAATCTGACGCAAGCCTTCGCAGGATGTTTACCGGTTCATACAAGGCGTTATGGAAAAACAATCTTGAAAATGAGTTGCTGAAAATCGCTCCCCAGGCTAAAATTCTGAATAGCAGCTATGGTGATGATCCATATAACTATATGTCCGGCCCTATTGATTTGAAGATTAGTTTTGTTATTTCAGATTATGCCACGGTGGCCGATCAATCAATTATCTTTACTCCATTGGCCGCATCAGGCATCTTTTCCGCAGCCATGCGACATCTGGCAGCTGATGTGAAAGCTGATTCAAAACGCTTTCCATTTCGCGATGCCTGTTCCAGAAGTATAGAGATAACTGATAACACAACATTACCTGTCGGGTATAAATTGTCATGGACACCGACAATCAGTAAGGTCAAGGGATCAGGAGCCACTTTTGAAGCCGCATATTCATTCACGGGAAATCAACTTAAGCTGAACGAGCGGGCCGATTTCAACAAACGGATCTATTCTCCCGAAGACTGGCCTTCGTATCGAAGTGCAGTGAAAATGCAGAAGGCAATTGCAGAGAATCCGGTTATCCTAACCTTATAAAGTATAACGATATGAAAATCATGCAATTATTCTGTTTGTTAGTTTTCTTTATTTTGCTTTCATGTACGAATACGCCTGAGAAAATCTATCCCGAGGCCGATGCCGTTTATTTGAACCTGACCAGAACTTTTATCCTCAATAAAGATGGAAGTATAGTCAATTCAGTTGAAAAAAAGCAGAAGCTTCTTACTTATCGTTCCTTTCAGAGTCTGTATGGTGAAACACGAATTGTTTATAATCCTGAATTTCAGAAATTGGTAATTCAAGAGGCTTTTACGGTAAACTCGCAGGGAGAGCAAATAAAAACTCCTGAAAATGGGTTTAATGATATTCTGCCTGCATTTTGCCTCGATTCAAAAGCCTATAGTCACCTTCGTGAGATGGTGGTTTCACATACCGGAATTGAACGAAACGCGGTAACAAATTGTGCTTATCAGATTACAACCGAAGCAGGAAAAATTCCAATTCTTATGGGAGTTGAAGAACTTCAAACGGATTGCCCTATCGAAAAACTGACGATCAGAATTAAAGTTCCATCGGGGAAATCCCTTCATTATAATCTTCTTAATTGCAAGGGTGAACCTTCGATTGAGAAAAGCGCAGAATTTGATACCTATTCATGGATTTTCAACGATGTTCCTCAACGAGTTAAAGAGATTCGCAGTGCATCGCTTTGCGAGGATGTTCCGACACTGCTCTTTTCGACTCAGGAAAACAGAATGGAGGCAACTAATTTAATTGCAAAAAACAGCGCATTGAATTATTCGGTAAATGATACGGTTAAAAAGTATATCGATAGTGCAATCAAAGGAAAAAAGAGCACAGCAGAGAAAGCTTTGAGGATTCAGCAAGTGGTTGTGAATGAGTTGAAAACCATTCATATTCCGGCCTCGTTGATCGCCTTTCAGGCCAGAACACCAGAGGAGGTATGGCGAAGCAATTCAGGCACATCACTTGAGAAGGCAATTTTGCTCACTTCTATATTAAAGTCAGAGGGAATTAAGGCCGAGTTGTCTTTTAATGTTCCCGACTGTTGTGTCGATCCCACGATCCCTTTTCTATTATTAGCTGAACCTGTTATCTCAGTAATTGACGATAACGGTGTTGACATGCTCCTTTCATCAGAGAAGTTAAATGGTGGAAAATTTGATTTAACAGGTGGGAATTCGATCTTAATTTCTTTGAATGCAAATCAAAAAAATATCCTTAAAAACAAAGCAACAGGAAAAATTCATGTCGAAGGTCAACTTTCAATAGACTCAAAGGGTGGGATTAAAGGGGAACTAAACGGTGTGTTTTCGGATGTGTTTAATCCCTGGTACGAGCTGATCAGGAATCCCGGTACATCTCTGAAGCTGTTGGCTGACTTTCCAGGTTTTGCTGGAAAAGTAAATGCTGACCGGTCGGAAATCCAATTTAAGGTTGATCAAAATGAGCTCCTGGTTAAACGCGGAGATTTTAGTTTTATTGATTTAACGGAGAGTAAAATGGGAATTTCATCATTTCATCTGAATCCTCTCCCTTTTGCGCGAACAACTCAGTTGAATCTGGGTTATGCAATCAGTGAATCGTATCACTATTCATTCAAATTACCCACCGGATACCATCTTCTTAATCCGGTAAAAATTGAGTTGTCAAAACCCGGAATTGGTGCGATCACGATTTCACTTAGCCAAACCGGGAATGTTGTAGAGACGGTACGAAGGATTGATATTCTGAAAAATACAATTTCAAAGGACGAATATTCAGACTTTAAGCTATTAATGGATAAATGGAGTACGCATAAATTCAGGCAATTAATACTCAAAAAAGGATAGGTTAAAAGTTCTAAATCGTTTTATGGATAATAGCAGGAAAATTTCGTTAACCTATTTGTTTCTAACCTTTTTGAAAATTGGTTCAATCTCTTGGGGTGGTTTCATGGCCCTGATTGCCGTTGTTCAGAAACAACTTGTCGATAAGGATAAAATTATCAGGGAAGAGATGATTCTCGATGGTATCTCCCTGGCCTCTGTATTACCCGGGCCGGTGGCATTTAATGTTGTTACTTATATCGGATTTCAGCTTCGCGGGCTAAAAGGGGCTTTGGTTAGTATGCTTGGTATTTTGCTGCCATCTTTTGTTTTGATCCTCATTATGGCAGTTGCTTATTCGGCATACGGTGAATTCCCTGTATTTAGTAAGTTCTTTCTTGGTATTTTACCTGCAATAGTGGCAGTTATCTTAAGTGTGGCTCTTACGATGATTCAAAAACAGATTAAAGATTATAAGCAATTGACTGTTTGTGTTCTTGCGGGGATTATGCTGTTTTTCAGTCATGCTTTTTATGCGACACTCCTGGTGATCTTCCTCAGTGGTCTGGCCGGTTTTCTGCTTTACAATAAGGGAGAGCCTGAGGTTAGATCTGCTTTTTCGGAGGCACTCCCTTTCAATAGGAGGAAAATATTGTTATTTGTGACTGTTGGAATATTGTTTATTGTGGGGTTATTGCTAATCTCTTCTAACTTTGATGCTGCCACTGCAAGCAAGTATAAACTTATTCAAACTATTTTTTTAACCTTTTCAGGAATTAGCGTCACCCTTTTTGGGGGTGGTTATGTAATAATTCCAACAATTCAACATGTTATTGTCGATGGTCTTCATTGGCTCACAATGAACGAATTTTCGGATGCCATAGCGATGGGACAGATAACACCCGGGCCGATTTTGATCAGCGCTACATTTATCGGCTATCATGTGGCGGGATTTTTAGGGGCAATCGTTGCAACTATTGCAATATTCTTCCCCTCGGGAATTATAATGATCATTTTCTCCCGATTTTTGGATCAGATCAAAAAATCAAATAAAATTACATCAATATTTAAAGGTATGCGTCCGGCCATTATCGGAATGATTATTTCAGCAGCTTTTACAATTGGGAAGGGTGCTGTGATAGCCTGGCCTTCAGTGTTGATTTTTCTTATTATATTCGCCCTGCTGGTAAAGTTCAGGTTAAACGTAGTCTATTTAATTCCCTTGTCAGGTGTGGCCGGGATTCTGTTGTTCTGATTTATCAGGTTTAAGGACGGCCAGATTTTGCAAAAATGTAATTTTAAAACGAATGAATCCGATACAAGCGATACAAATGATAGGGACTCAGCGCTCAGGCTCTAACCTCTTAAGGCTGCTGCTGAATCAATATCCTCAGATCGTGGCCCCCCATCCTCCTCATATTCTACAACGGTTTTATCCCTTGCTTCCAGCGTATGGCGATCTTTCGGTTGGAGAAAACATGGCTGCATTGACCAATGATATTTGTTTGTTGATTGAATGTAATCCTGTTCCGTGGAAAGGGATTATCCTCGATCGGAAAAAGATTATTTCAAATTGCAGGGCGAATAATCTAATCCAGATTTTCAGATCAGTTTACGATGAGATGGCGCGATGTAATCAGGCATCTGCATGGATTTGTAAGAGTATGGCCAATGTATCATTTGCCGGTCAGATGGAGGAACAGGGTCTGGCCCCACACTATATTTACCTTTACCGCGATGGCAGGGATGTTGCCTGTTCTTTTAAAAAGGCTATCGTAGGTGAAAAACATGTTTATCATATCGCCAATCAGTGGCGCCAGGATCAATTGGAATCACTTCAACTCAAAGAAAGAATTGATCCGAAACGGTTTTTTCAGATAAGTTATGAATCATTGATTAGTGCTTCGGAGGTGGAGATGAACAGGCTTTCCAATTTCCTGAATCTTTCGTATGATCCGGCGATATTTAATTACCACGAGTCTGAAGAATCAAGGAATACCTCCTCTGCCGGAAAGATGTGGGAGAATGTGGCTAAACCAATATTGGCGAATAATTCGAAGAAGTATCTTCAGGAACTGACCAAAGAGGAGATTGTCATCTTCGAATCAGTAGCCGGTGAAGCGCTGGAGTTGCTTGGTTATGAACTTGAATTTTCGGACCTTTCAAAAAATTTACAGTTTTCCAATGAGGACATTTCCCGTTTCGACAAGGAGAATCAAATACTAAAGGAGCAATCAACCCTTTTTGCAGATCCTGAAGGGGTCAAACTTCGCGTACCTCAGGATCAATTAATAGCAGCTATTAAAAGTCGTATAACCTCAATGTAATCTGCATGTTTTATAATACAAACAACTCTTTCCAGGGGAGGGTGATCTGGCTTTTTGGGCGACCATGCGCAGGCAAAACCACAATCGGTAATCGGCTAGCTGAGACACTCAGGAATTTAAATTATCCGGTAATTACCCTCGACGGGGATGAACTCCGGGGTACGATTAACCGTGATCTGGGATTCTCGGCAGATGATCGCCATGAAAACATCCGACGATCAGCCGAAATGGCCCGGGTGCTGGCAAAGAAGGGGATTTTTGTCGTTTGTTCTTTTGTCACACCCACGAATAAATTGCGGCATCTGATCAACGAAATCCTTCCCGATGTTCCCTGTGAATTGATTTTTATTGACACTTCGCTCGAAGAGTGTAAACGCAGGGATACCAAGGGGCATTACATGCAGGCACAAACCGGTGTAATCAACGATTTTACCGGGGTAGGATCACCTTTCGAGGAACCTGTCGGTGAACATCATATTCTGAATACCAAGTATCTGAATATTGAAGATGCGGTGAAAAAATGCCTCGGTTTTATTTTGCCTTAAGAGGTGTTTTCGGGTTCACCGGAATGCTCAATAGCTATTCTGTTTTTCTAAAACCTTATTTCCTATTTTTTACCTTAATACCAGATATAACAATTCCAGACAACCTTATTACCTTATTTCTGTTTGATTTATTTAACTCCCTTTCACGGTCAACCCAAGCTCCATCCCTTTTGCCAACATATATTGATATG